>NZ_JBHYKM010000060.1:30114-44685 GCF_042741435.1 Streptomyces sp. NPDC058955
GCGGCAAGCACGGCGACGTGATCGCTCTCGACGGCTCGGGCGTGCTCTGGCACTACCTGGGCAAGGGCGACGGCACCTTCGCGCCCCGTACGAGGATCGGCGGCGGCTGAAACGGCTTCCACGCCCTCATCAGCGCCGGCGACGGCGACGGACACGTCGACCTCATCGGCACCGGCACCCACCCCGACACCCCCAGGCTGTACAAGGGCACCGGCAACTGGAAAGCGCCCTTCCGCACTGCCGAGCACATGTACCTCAACTACGACGGCACCCTGAACCACGCCCTCTGACCCACACCATCCCGCTGGAGGGGGGCCCGGAATCCTCCGGGCTCCCCCTCCCGCGCACCCAAGAACCGAACAGGGACATCGAGCACACCGATCGGTGCGCCCAGGGGCGCCGTGGAGGCCCGGCGGAGGAGCGCCCCGTGGAACGACTCCTCCCTCTGCTGTTTCTGCTTCCGCATGCGTTGGGGTGGTCAGTTGCTGTGGGCGGTGATGTCGCCGTGGGAGGTGGTGGCGCGGATGGTGAGGTCGGCGCCGGTGCCCTTGGCGTTCTGGAGGGTGTTGTGGATGCGGCCGTAGGAGGTGCCGGCGTCGAGGGTGGCGGCGGTGCCGCGGGCGGCGCCGACGGTGATGGAGCCGGCCTGGGTGGTGAGGGCGACGGTGCCGGTGGTGGCTTCGGTGACGCGGAGGTCGCCGCGGGCGGTGGTGAGGTCGGCGGAGCCGTTGAGGCGGCCGATGGTGATGTCGCCGTCCTGGAGGGCGAGGCGGACGGTGGCGGCCTCGTCGAGCTTGACGGGGCCCTGGGCGCTCTCGTAGCTGACGTCGCCGAGGCGTCCGACGCCGCGGAGTTCGGCGCCGGCGGCGGTGGCCTGGACGCGGGAGCCGGCGGGGAGCTGGACGGTGATCTCGACGGCGCCGGAGGGGCCGAAGAGCTGGTTCTTGGCGTCGGGGGCGGTGATGGTCAGGACGCCGTCGGTGTAGGTGACGGTGGTGTCCTGGGCGGCCTTGACGTCGCGGCTCCTGCCGGCGCGGGCGGGGCGGATGTCGACGGTGGTGTCGGCGCGGTCGGCGGCGATGAAGCGGAGGTGGCCGGCGGGGATGTCGACGACGGTGGTGATCGGGGCGGTGGTGGCGAAGGTCTGCATGGTGTGGCTTCTCCCGTGGAGTCGTGGTCGGCGTTTCCGACATGGGAAAAGCTACGTTGCTTTCCAGGATGTGGCAACGAGCATGTTGCACTGGAACAGTATTTCTGCAGCTCAAGCCCCGGATTTCATTGCAATGAAAGCTGGATTGATGCAACGGCATATGCCAGAACGTTGCAATAGCGGGACAGCGAAAGCCACAGTGAGCAGTACCGGACGCAGCATCCGCATCGCTGGCTGTCCGCTCCCCGACGGGACGTTTGATCGGCCACTGCGTGCGTCGCCTCGGCATCATGGCGCTTTGCGGCCCTCCGCCCGGCCCCGGCGGTCCGTGCGGACGCCACCCGGGCCACGGCGAGTGCCGGACGAGCGTGAACTGGAGCAGACCTGACGGATCCGGTCCTGATCCCGCCGGTGCCGTACAACCTTCAATGGTCTTCATGAGTCTGGTGCTGGTGGTGAGTGATCGTCACCACCACTGCAGTGCGGGAGGTCCCCCCTTTGAAGCACCTCAGCCCGGCCGTCGCCCTGGTTCTGGCCGTGTCCGCAGGGGCCTTGAGTGCACCGGCTGTCGCAGCCGAAGCGGCGAATTCCCCGCGGGCGACAGTCACGGTGGAGACGGATGCGGTTGCGCCTCTGACGATCCCCGCCGATTCTGTGCTGCTGAGCGCCGGGGAGACGGGAATCCTCAGCCGCACCGGTACGGGTACCTCCGCTGTTCACCGCTGGACGCGCCTGGCGGACGGCGTCACCACCACCCTGCCGGCCGGGTCCTATGGGGGCAGCGCCGGCACCGACCTGGTCGTGCCCCAGAAGGGGGCGGTGTTCACGCTCACCGACATGAGCGGGGCGACGGAGCCGGTGGTGCTCGACACGTCGGCGTTCAACACGGCCGCCGTCCCGTACGCCGTGGAGCGTGTCGTGGGTCGGTCACTGCTGATGACGACGATCGTGAACGGAGCCGCGGAGTTCCACCTCGTCTCCCTGGGCGAGGACGGCCGGGCCATGGACCGTAAGGTCGGCCTGCCGGAGGGCTCGCGGGCGTGGTTCGGCTACTCCTCCGGCCCGGACAGCCTCGCCGTCTCCTACGGAGAGCCGATGGCGAACGGCTACTACCGGATGCGTCTGAGCACGGTGGACGTGACCACCGGTGCGGTCACCGCGTCCCACTCCTTCCTCCCGGAGCCGAACCACACCGCGATCGCCGTGACACCGAGCCACCTGACCTGGATGCTCGACCCCTACGGCAGCAACCCTCAGCTTCAGGTGCTGTCCCGCGCCACGGACTCGCCGGTGTCCACCACGCCGCTGGTCCGCCAGCAGACGCCCGGCCTGACGGTGCACCACGTGGGTGACTGGGTGGCCCTGGTAAAGCCGGGCGGTGGCACCGCCACATCCCCGCATCCGTACACCCCGCTCACTGCCCGTCCGCTGAACGGCGGGGCGGAGGTGTCGCTGATGGACCACGCGGGCTCCGTGACGCCGAGCCCCGACGGGAGTCTGCTCGTCCTCGGCGGCACCCTCGCCCACGGCGAAGGGCTGTACCGGATCGCCCCGGACCCGGTCACCGGCAAGCCCGCCGCCACCCTCCTGCGCACCTTCGACCGGCCGACCGCCCTGACGGTGGTGAAGGAGTCCCTGCCGCCGGCCGGCACGTTCGACCTCGACCGCGCGGGCGGGAAGCTGAGTGCCGGCTGGACGCTCAGCCGCTTCAACGCCCGGACGACACTGACCCTGACCCACACGGCGTCCGGCCGGACCGTGAAGCTCGTCCAGGAGCCCCGCGAGGGAGTGACCGCCCACTCCCTCACCTGGGACGGGGTGTACAAGGACGGCCTGCCGGCCTACAACGGCGCCTACACCTGGACGATGACGGCCGCGCCTGCCAACGGCGTCGGCCCGGCCGTCGAGCGCAAGGGATCCTTCACCCTCACCCGCGCCCCGAGACCGCACGACTTCGACGACAACGGCTCCCCCGACGTCCTCGCCCGCGACGTGAACGGCAACCTCTCCTCGTACGACATCCGGCAGGTCTGGAGCCTCGACGCCTACGAGTCGCCGTACGAACTACCCATCGGCGGCGGCTGGAACACCTACGACCGGATCCTCGCCGCCGGCAACCTCGGCGGCACCCGCCACGGAGACCTGATCACCCGCGACAAGAGCGGCGTCCTGTGGCTCTACCAGGGCAAGAGCGGCCACAAAGCGCCGTTCACCCCGCGCACGCGGATCGGCGGCGGCTGGGGCATCTACAACCAGCTCGCGGCAGGCTCCGACGTGACCGGCGACGGCCGCAACGACCTCCTCGCCACGGACAAGACCGGCATGCTGTGGCTCTACCCCGGCACCGGCAACACCACGGCCCCCTTCACCACCCGCAAGAAGATCGGCGGCGGCTGGGGCTCCTTCCAGCACCTCATCGGCATCGGCGACGTCAACAACGACGGCCGCCACGACCTCCTCGCAGCCGGCCAGAGCAAGAACGGCGACACCGTCCTGCACATCTACCGGGGCACCGGCCAGTGGACCACCCCACTCGCCCCCGCCCAGACCGACACCGTCGAACAACGCGCCTGGATCGGCCACCTCTCCTGACTCATCGCACGCCTCCGAGCCGGCCGCGGGCATCAACGTCTGCGGCTGGCTCCGGCAGCTCCCGGTGTCTGGCCGGACTGCACCGGGACAACAGGTCACCTGGACGACCTCGGCGACACACTGACCGACCACTACACCGAGGCGCTGCACGAGGTGATCGAGGCCAAGGCCGAACACCGTGAGCCGCGGCCGGTCGAGGTCGAGGCCGCGCCGGCCGGGCAGGTCATCGACCTGATGGCCGCGCTGGAAGCGTCGGTCGCGGAGGCGCGCGAGCGCCGCCGGGAGACCCCGGCGGGCGGGGCAAGGCGACGGTGCACGAGATACCGAAGCCGAAGAAGGCGCCCGCGAAGAAGACGGCGGCCGGGAAGACGACAGCGAAGAAGGCCCCGGCGAAGAAGACTGCGGCGCGGCGGCGGAAGTCTGCGTAGCCGGGGCGTCAGTCGAGGCCGAGTTCGGTCTCGGGTCGGCAGAACGGGCACGCGGCGACCTTGCCTTCGGCGAGGATGCCGCGCGCCTGGTCCCGGGTGAGGGGATCGGTGTGCCTGGCGGCCATGCTGCAGTCCCCGAGATGGACGCGGTCGGGGACGGGGCGGCCGCGCTCGCGCAGGTACCCCAGCACGAAGGTCGGGCCCTCCGGAATCGTCCGCTGTGGCCGCAGCGCGGCCTGCCGGGCCTCGATCTCCGCGATCCGGGCCCGCACGGCGGCGCCGAGGATCTCGGCGAGCCTCTCCATCGTCCGCAGCTGCGGCAGGTCGTCGGGAAGGGGTATCTGCGCGGTCACACCGACACAAGCGCCGGGGACCGGTGGGTGAACGCCATGGCCGGAGCCTTCGCCTGACATTCCTGACAAAGTGGGCAGCCTCCCGGGCCATACCTGACACCTGGACCGGCATACAGCACAGAGCCCCACCTGGTCGCTCGTGACCATTTCTGGCCTCAGGTTCTTCGGGGAGGGCTGATACAGGGCGGGAGCGGTCATGGCTGGCGGCTTTCTCAGGCAGGGGTGGGTGCCGCACCAGAGTGGATCCCGTGGAGTCGTTCGACGGGGCGGCTCGCGTTGCGAATATTCGAACATTTGTTTCATTGTAGGCATGGAGCGCACGACCTTCCCACTCGACCTGCTCACCGCGCAGACGCGGGCGACCGCCGCCTACCAGGCCCTCGCCGTCTCCCGCCCCGTCCATCCGGCCGCCCTCCGCCGTGCCCTGATCCGCTGGGAGACCGCCGTGTACTACCACCCGTACTGGACCGGGCGGGGCCGGTCCGCCGGCGGCCGCGCCGACCTGCGTCTCGCCGCCCGCGCCAAGCTCACCCACCACGACCGGGAGGAGGCGGCAGCATGAGCGAGCGCGATCACGTCATCTGGCACGTGCGGTGCCACCCCGATACGACGCCGGACGGCTTCCGCCGCGTCCTCGACCTCGCGAGCGAGTTCACGCCGACCGTGCAGCCGCTGCCGCCAACCGCTTTCGTCGCCCAGCTGCGCGGCGCGAGCAAGGTCTTCTCCGAAGCCCCCCGCCGGCTGGCACAGCGCTTCCAGCTCCAGGCCGTCGCCAAACACTGCGTCCGCGTCCACATGGGAGTCGCCGATACGTGGTCGACGGCCGCGACCGCGTCCGCGCGCCCCGGACCGACCGGCGTACTCCACCTCCCCGACCACCGCGCCGCCGAAGCCTTCCTCCACCCCCTCCCCGCCGAAGAGCTCCACGGCATCGGGCCCGCACAGGCGGCGAGCCTGCGCCGCTTCGGCCTGCACACCGTCGGCGCGCTCGCAGCCATGCCCGAGGACGTCGTCTGCCGCCTCCTCGGCGGCAAACAGGGCCGCGTCATGCGCGATCGTGCCCGCGGGATCGACCCCCGCGTAATCACTGCGCACCGGATGCCCGAGTCGACCAGCGCGCACACCGCCTTCCCCTGGGACGAGACAGATGCCGCGAGCGTGCGCGCCGCCGTGCTGGACCTCGTGGTCACCGTCGGCGAGCGGATCCGGCGCCGCGACCAGGTCGCCCGCAAGGTCACGCTGACCATCGGGCTGGCCGACGGCGCGAGTGTCTCCCGGACCCGGACACTGCCTGCCGCGTCCGGGCATACGGAAGACCTCCGCAGCGCCGCCTACCGGATTCTCGACGGCATGGCGCTCCAGCGGGCCCGGGTACGGCGGGTCGTCCTGACCGCCGAGGACCTGACGGATGTGGGCGAAGGTCCTGGCACGCAGATGTCCCTCGATCCCGAGCGGGAGGCCAGGATCCGGATCGAGCTTGTGCTCGACCGGCTCAACGCGCGCTGGGGCCATCCCGTGGTCCGGCCCGCCGGCGCCTGGCGTCACGCATCCTGAGCCCGGCGGCAGGACGCCTCGGTCACCGGCTACCGCCACCCCAAGCGGTGCGTACCAGCGCCGACGACAGGGAGGGGAGCGGTATGAGCAGTGACACGGGATGGGGCGTCGTCGCCGATCCGGAGTGGAACCGCCGGCGTGCGGACGTCGGCTGGGGCTTGGACCCCGAGTGGGACGTCCTGGGCGACACCGGCTGGGTCTGACCCGGCCGGGGAGTTACGAGCCCCGTGCCGAGCAGGCGCGGGGGACGGTCGCTTCACGGCCCGGCGGGAAACGGTCCCGGAATGCCGTGATCCAATCGGGTGCATGGCAAGTTTCCTGAAACCCCACCACGGATCGAAGGGGCGGCGGCCGGCCGTCCTCGCTCGACGTCATGGCGCGTGGGGGCGTGCTCTGGTCATCGCCCTGGTAGCGGCAACAGGACTGGTCGCTCAGCCTCCCCTGGCTCACGCGGACGGCGCGAGGGACCAGCAGTGGTACCTCGACCGCATGGACGTCGACAAGATCTGGAAGAAGACGACCGGCGAAGGAATCAAGATCGCCGTCATCGATTCCGGAGTGAACCCCTCTACGCCCTCTCTCCGCGGCCAGGTCCTGCCCGGCCGGGACGCGTCCATCCCCGAAGGCGGCGGCCCCGACACCAGCGACCGGACCGGCCAGGGGACCACGACCGCCGAGCTAATCGCGGGAACCGGCAAGGGCGGCGGTCTGCAGGGCCTCGCCCCCGGCGCCAAGATCATCCCGATTCGCGTGCCCATGCTGGAGCACGACGAACTGCCGGACATCTACGACCACCTCGACCAGGCCATCAGAATGGCCCTGGAACTCGACGCGAAGATCATCACCATCTCGCTCGGCAACCGGTACGCCATCGGCTCCGGCCTGACCGGACAGAACTACGCCCTGCAGGACGCCCTCGCCAAGGGCGTCCTGGTCTTCGCCGGCAGCGGCGACAACGCCAAGAAGGGCAACAAGGCCCTGGCGCCGGCGCGTTACCTTGAGGTCGTCAGCGTCGCTGCGACCACCCCGGAGGGCAGGGTCGCCGACTTCTCCCAGCACGGCCGTGACGTGGACATCTCGGCCCCCGGAACGAACATCCCCCGCTGGTGTGACGCCTCCTTCCGGCGCTACTGCCCCGACGGCGGCGGCACCCACGCCTCCGCCGCCCTCGCCTCGGCCTCCGCCGCCCTCATCTGGTCCCTGCACCCCGACTGGACCGCGTCCCAGGTCCTACGCGTCATGTACGACTCGGCGGGCCGCGGCGACGGCTGGGCACCCGGCGAGGTCAGCAACTACCTGGGCTACGGCATCATCCGCCCCGGCGCGCACATCAACCGGGGCCTGGGCAACCCGGGGGCACCCGAACGCGGCAGGATGCCGGAGTTCATCGAACCGGTCGACTACGTCCCGACGACACCGCCGCCCACGCCGGCCAAGACGGCGGAGTCGGAACCGCCGCCGAGCCCGACGCCGACGCCGGCCGCCACCACAGCGAGCGACCCGCAGCCGAAGACACCCATGCTCCTCGCAGCAGGCGCGGCCGCCGCCCTGGTCCTCACGGTGGTGACCGTGTGGGGAGTAAGGCGTAGGCGCCGCTCAGGCTGACGCCCTGCCCCCGCCGACATCGGCGTCGGACCGTGCGGCTGCGCCAACCTCCTTCGGGGTGTCCGCATCGCGGTCCCTACAGCCCCGCCGGGAAGGAGCCGGGCGTCAGGCGCCCCGGCCGAGCCAGCGTGCGCGCTCGTCCACCGCGCTCTACACCGGGTCGGAGGGGGCGCCTTCGGGATCGTCTGGGGCTGGTCGGCCGGAGATTGAAGGTGGCGCCCCGGCCCGGCAGTGGTGCACGGGTTCACTGCGGAAACGATCCTGGGCGATGCCATCGCATTGACGGCCGCAAGACCGGGGCAGATCTATTCGTCCCACTCGTCCTCGGGTTCGGACTCCCCTACGAACCAGAGATCAAGGGTGAACTGCTCGGTCGTCGGGCACTGTCGCCACGCTGCTTCGATCTGTGCCGCGTCCCATCGCTCGTCGGCAGCGCGCTGGGTGCACATGCGGTAGTAGGCAGCCTTGGCCTCTCGCCCGGTCCATGCCGCGTGCCCGTCGTAGACGCCGGGACGGGGCAAAGCCATCTCGCCCGCCGGCCCCAAGAAAAGCTGGTTGATGACGAGCTGCCCCGTCCCCGAATCGAGAGAGATCGGGACCATGCCCTCGGCATCGTGCAGGGGCTTCTGGGGGGTGTCCCAGATCCTGATGGTGACATGTACCGGGATGTCGGCTCGGAGGCATCGCAGGTAGAGGTGATAGCCGTCTCCGGCGACTACCTCGGTCTGTGCTCTCCGTAACGCTTCGTCGCTGCCGAGGTAGGCGTCCGAGTCGTAGACCTCCACGACCCCACGGTCCGGCCGGGCGCTGGTGCTGTACTCGGTGATGAGAGGCACGAGGGCTCCGCTACTGATCATGAAGTCTCTGCGTGTCGTATGCCGGCCAGACAGTAGCGCTATCGGTGCGGGGAGCCAACCAGTGTGTGCACACGTACGGCGAAGTCCCTTACCCGTGGGTCGCGCGGCCATCGCTGGAGGTCGGCGGTGACGGTGTGGAGGTAGGAGTGGGCGCGGGTGGACTGCACGGTGCCGAGGATGGTGAGTGCGTGGTCGGCTGTGGTGAGTGCGCGGTCGAGGTCGCCTGCGTGGGTGTGGCTGCTGGCGAGACCGCGTGGCGGATGCCGACGGCGCGGGTGAAGCGGCCGGCGGGCATGGGTTCGGCGAGGCGGTTCCAGCTGAGGGCGGCGTGGGGCTGGCCGAGGTCGCGGTGGATCTCGATGGCGTCGGCCGCCAGGCGCTCGGGGGTGAAGTAGGCCAGGTGCTGGGGGTCGTGGGCCCCGGGCCGGACCGCGTCGAGGAGCCGTTCGGACTGAGCCAGGGCGGCGCCGGCTGCTGCGCCGTCCTTCATGCGGCCGTGGGCGCGGGCCTCGGCGAGTTTGGCGAAGGCCAGGACGCGGGGGGCGGCGTGGCTGCGGCCGCGTTCGTAGGCGCCTTCGGCCATGTCGGCGGCCTGCTCGGGAAAGCCCCGGAGCATGGCCTGGAGGGCCATGGTGGTCAGGACGTAGCAGCCGGTCTCGATGTCGCCGGTGGAGCGGGCGAGGCTGAGGGCCTGGATGAAGTGGCGCTGGGCGACGTCGTGGTGGCCGGCGTCGAAGGCGGCCCAGCCCACGACGCGGGAGAGTTCGGCAGTGGCGGCGAACAGTTCGCGGCCGACGGTCTCGGTGTAGGTGCCGCGGAGCATGGGGGCGGCCTGGGTCTGGAGGCAGCGGGTGACCGAGCTGTTCTGCCAGTGGCCGCCGCCGAAGCGGGAGTCCCACACGCGGGCCTCCTCCGATGCGGCCCATAGCCCGGCCAGGTCGGCCTTGCCCACCTGGCGCGCGCCGGGGCCGGCGGGGGTGCTGGGCGGGGTGGCTGCGGTAGCAGGCTTGGCGAGCCAGCGGGTGACCGTCATGGTGTAGGCGCCGAGGGCGAACCTCGTGGTGAGGAATCGTCTGCGGCTGTCCACGGGGGTCCTCCAGTACGTTGACGCGACGCGTACGGCGTCGACGGGGTCGCGGGGGAAATCCAACCCCATGGCCGGCGCCGGTGTTGACGTCGTGGACATGCCGATGTCGTCGGTGCTGACGGGCCGTCCCAGTCGTTCTGCCAGGACAGCGGCTACGAACTCTGGCGTCCGCCCGCGCGGGATCATTCCCAAGTTCACCCATCTGGTGACGCTGGTGTGCTCGTACCGCAGGGGGATCCCGGCCAGCCGCCCGCGCTCGTTCACCAGCCGGGCCAGAGCCTTGTGGCTCAGATTCGCCTCGGCGAGGAGGCCACCCAGGCCAGTGTTCGGGACGGCCTGATGCCGTGAAGTTGCTGCCACCGCGACCTCGCGTTCCGCCGGTCGCCGCCGTCCCCTTCGGCGGCAGGGGAGACGAGCGTAGGGCCGGGAAGCCACCGGCTGGAGGCGAACGGATGTGTTCGCCCCCCCGACTTCGCCCCCCTTCCTGCGTGTTCGCCCCCCGAGTTCGCCTCCCCGCGCCGGGCGAGCGGCGCTTTCCTGATCCCCCCGCCAGCGAGCCGGCCGTCGGCTCGTCTTCCCTGGAGGTGGTCATGCCCCACAAGCCTGAGCAGCTGCGAATCGTCGTCGGCTCCGACGACGCAGGCCGCCCGTACAAGGACCTCCTCGCCGAGGCGATGCGGGCCGACGGCCGTGTCGCGGAGGTCCGGGACGTCGCCGGCGACGTCCCCTCCGGGGCCGCGTATCCGGACGTCGCGCTCGCCGCCGCCGAGCGCATCGCGGCCGGTCGCGCGGACCGGGCACTGCTGGTGTGCCACACCGGCCTCGGGATGGCCATCGCCGCGAGCAAGGTGCCCGGGATCCGGGCCGTCACGGCGCACGACGTGGTGTCGGTCCGCGCGTCGGTTCTCTCCACCGACGCCCAGGTCCTCGCGCTCGGCCAGGGCGTCATCGGTCTCGCCCTGGCCCGGCGCCTGGTCGACGAGTGGCTGGCCCACCGGTTCGCGCCGGGCACCGGGCGGGGGTGCTGACGATGGCGGTGGACACGAGCACGTTCTCGGACGTCGACCCGGCGCTCTTGCGCTGGCCGGCCGAGCCGCAGCAGGGCGGCTGGTACACCGACGCCGAGCACGCGACGCTGGCCGAGGTCATCAGGGAGTCGGACGACTGGCGCACCGGCTGGCGGCAGGCTGCGCACCTGGCCCGGTTCGAGGAGGCGTTCACGGCGTACCGCGGCGCCGGGCACGCGGCCGGGTTCAACTCCGGCGGCACCGCCCTGGAGATGGTCCTGCGCGCCCTGGACCTTCAGGCCGGTGACGAGGTGGTCTCCTACGCGGTGAACTTCGTCGGCCCGCACGTCGCGGTCATCGGGAAGGGCGGGCGCCTGGCGCTGGCCGAGCCGGAGCCGGCCACTCTCGGCCTCGACCCCGTCGACGCCGAGCGGCGCCTTACCCCGCGCACGCGGGCGATCTTGCTGACTCACTGGAACGGGGTCGTCGCCGACGTGGCCCGGTTCGTGGAGCTGGCCGAGCGGCACCCGCATCCGATGCACGGGCCGCCGAAGGTGATCGTGGACGCCGCCCGCGCCTGCGGCGGCCGGACGCCGAGCGGGGCCCGGGTCGGCGCCGAGGGCTGGGCGACGGTCTTCTCCTTCGAGTCGAAGAAGCTGATGACCACCCTCGGGCAGGGCGGGATGGTCACCACCCACGATGCCTCGCTCGACGAGCGGCTGCGGCTCCTGCGCGGCTACGGCGGCCTGGGGCGGCTCGCCCACTGCGTGTTCTGCGAGGGCTGGATCTACCGGCGCACCTGGATGCCGTGGCCGGGTGAGGCCAGCGGCGAGTACCCGGACGTGCGTCCCGACCTCGCCCAGCACCTTCGCCGCCGCATCATGAGCCGCCGCGCCGAGCAGCTCCTCAGCGACCCTGAAGTCCTGTCCTGGGAGCGGGCGCTGACCCGGCTCGCCGCCGAGGCGCCGCACGTCTCCCGGGACTGGCGGCCGGCCCCGGAGGCGATGGCCCGCCTCACCGGTCAGGCGAGCCGGGACTGGGATGTCGAGAACCTGTGGGGGCGGCCGACGGCCTGGTAGTGGGTCCGCCCGTCCCGGCCGGGGCCCGCGCCATCATTTACGAGAATCACGATCCGTGACGTTCGTCACGCACGGCTACATGCCACTTGATTGCAGCTTCGGGGGCAAGCACCGGAACGGAACTGACGCTACCGCTAATCGCTGTACCGAACGACGTGTCGTTCAGTCCGAGCATGAGCGGTCGACTGAGAGAAGCTCCACCTTCTCCAAGTACTCCATGTGCTCGCCTACCAGGGGTTCAAGGACACTGACAACAAATTGCTCGTCGTCATGTGCGGCGACAGAAACTGTCTCGGAGCCCTCGGCAGAGAGATGTGACCCAGATGAACTCGAACCAGATATTCGCACCTTGACAACGTACGAGCACGCGAGACCGGATGAGTTGCTTACGGAAGCCCGAACAAGCGGACCCGAAATAGACATATATGGAGCTTTCGCGAGAGTCAGGTCATCCGCCGCGGGTCTGGACGGCTTCTGTTGATCTTCCTGATGCCAGGACACGGCGCTCATCACGCCAATGACCACGGCAAATCCGATGGCCAAAAGGCCGACAGCTGGCCAGTTGCTTTTCCTATGCACCGTCATGAGTCCAATCGTAAAGGCCTGAGGAGCAGTCAAACAGTGGTAAGTGTCGACCCGTTAAACCCTGTTGCCGACCTCGTCCAGACTCCCGTCGAGTCGTTCGGGAGCGCGGACCTGGTCGGTCCACCCGGCTTTCACTTCTACATCGGCACGGTCCGTCGGCGCCGGGGCAGCTGTGAAGCCTTCCCAGCTGCATCGCCTGAGGGCACGGGGCGGGCCGCTCCCGGCTGAGGCCCCCGCCCCGTGCCCGGCGGCTACCCGAAGGTGTGCGTCCGGCTCTGCGACATCAGGTAGTGCTGGATGCGCTCCACGACGTGGTCCGGGTGCCCGACCCGCTGGTGCCGCTGGAGGTACCGGTCAGCCACCGCCTCCCAGCCGCCCGCCCGGTCCGCGACCGCGCTGAACTCCCCGGCCAGGCCGGCCGCGACCTCGACGTACCGATCCGGCCCGTACACCCAGCCGGTGACGACCCGCACGATCTCCTCCACGGCCGCCTCGTCGTACCGCTTCGGCTTCTCCGCCAGTTCGGCACCGACGTCCCAGGCCAGGCGCACCATGACCGCGGACTCCCAGGAGCCCTCCCGGCCGGCCATGACGCGGTACTGCGCACCGCCCCTCCGCAGTTCGCCGCTGCCCCGGTCCGCGTCCGCCTCGGCGAGCACCAGCCGGTACAGCGCCACCAGCAGGGATGCCGCCGCCTTCCGCCCGGCGCCGGTGAGCGCCGCCTCCAGCGCGGCGCACTCCTCCTCCGTCGCGGGCTCCATCGGCCGCACCGGGCTGCGGGTCGCCACCAGGACCTGCTACGACCGGTCCTCCAGGCCCCGACGCACGCCGCCGTCAGCGACGTACAGCCCGTCTCCACGCTCGTGCCAGCCCTGGAACTCCCGGTCGACGACCCGGTACGGACGCTCCACAGGATCCAGCGGGCCGATCGGCGGCTCCGGCGCCCACTCCGTCAGGTTGCCCTGGCCGTCCAGGTCGATGGCCACCGTCTTGCCGTCCCCGCCCGGCGCGTTGGGTACGAGGATCACCCCTTCCGAGGCGACCGGCTCAATCTCCGCGGCTGCCGGGGCGGCAGGTGCGCCGAGGGCGTGCCGCTCGGTACTCGCCGTGGCGATCAGCTCGGCCCAGCCCTCCGGGAGCGCCTCGTGCGCGCCGGCGGTGTGCGCGGTGTACTCGGCGGTGGCGGCCATGGTCTGGTCGGTCTTCGCCCCGAGCGGGAGCGCGGCCGGCCGGCCGCTCTCGGGTGCCGGGTGGCGTTCGCCGAGCCACGCGGCCGCGGCGGCGAGGAAGTCGGAGACGACCGCCTCCCACTCGCCAAGTCGATCCCAGGGGCGTACCGCCCAGGCGCGGACGAGGAGGATCCCGGCGACGTGCCCGGGCAGGTCCGGCTCCGGTGCCCAGGGGGGCCTTCGGCACGAATACGTCGGCCCGGCCTTCGTACTCCTCACCGGTCTCGGCCCGGCGCAGGGTGTGGAGCTGGTCGGCCAGGTCCTGCGCGAGGGCCTGCCGGTCGGCGGCGGCCGGCGCGGTGAAGGAGAGGAGGAACGGGACCCAGCGCAGCTGCTGCCCGCCATCCGGTCGCGGTGCCGCGCCGGTACGGCGGTCGAGTTCGTGGGCGGCCGGGGTGTACGGCAGACCCGTCTCCGCCATTACCGCGCGTACGGCCAGGGTCCTGCTGCGGGAATCCTTCGGCATCGGGGCACTCCAGTCATGACGGCATGCCCCACGCGCACGCCGCGCAGATCAAGAGCGGGCGATGCTGGCTGCACGAGGAGTCGGAGACGTCTTGTCCGGCTACGGGGCCGGGCGTGGGCCGGGCTCCCCTTCACGGAGTCAGGCGGTCGTGCACCGCCGCGCCCGACTCTACCGAAGACGGCCCGAGCCCACGACTACCCTCCGTGCACGTGAGGAGGGCGACCACCCGAGAAGGCGATGAAGTTCAACTCTCTGCTCAAGAACGCGGTGATCTTCCACAATGCCCTGGACATCGCCGAGATCGTCCGCCAGCTGCTGGAGGAGGGATGGGAGATCGACCCCGAGGACCTGGCCCACATCTCGCCGTACCTGACCGAGCTCCGCTCCGCGACCAGGATCTGACTGCGGCCAGCCTTGGCAGGGCCGCCTGATCAGGGCCGAGCAGGCGGGCGTCCGCGCGAGAGTGGGGGGGGGGGGGGGTTCGGGGGGGCGGGCCCAGGCCCCCGCGCTCCACCCCCGCCACGCGGGCGCGGCGATCTGGTCGGGAGCACGCCGCCCAGCAAACCCACACACCCGCGC
>NZ_JBHYKM010000060.1:44695-46799 GCF_042741435.1 Streptomyces sp. NPDC058955
GTAGAGGCGGCGGCCCGGGTGGGGGGGCGCGCGGTTGACGGGCGGGGCGGGGGGGCGGCGGCGCGGTTGGGGCGTCCACCCATCCATGCGCCCCCACACTCTCCACCGTGATCACCCCGAGCCACCCGTTTCAGCGGATCTGGATCCACCAGGTGACCCAACCCAGAACCGCAGCTCCGGCCGCCGACGCCAGTCCTCGTACTGCGCTGAACATTGCGGCACGGCCAAGCCGCCGAACGGTGCTGCTCTGGCCCCTTTTCCGCCCCATTGGGCTTCTCCCTTCGTTGAGGACTCCGATACTCGGATTCGACAACAGCCCAGGTCAGCGTGTCTGTAGTCTCGGACAGGCTCGGCCGTTCGCGGTTACCGTCGGCCACGCTCGGACGGTTTCGGCTAGTCGGCGTCGTTGAAGGACAGAGGGAAGGGAACAGTTCGTGGGGCCAGGCAGGGATCCGGTTGAAACCTTTGTGGCCAACCTTCGTCAGCTTCAGCGCGACGTTGGTCAGCCCTCGTTCAAAGCCCTGGAGACCTACGCGCGCAAGGCCGGGGTGCACTTGCCTCGATCTACCGCATCAGACGCAGTACGGGGCCGACGACTTCCTCGACTGGAGGTAGTCATCGCGTTCGTCGAAGCTTGCCGGTGCTATGCCGAAGAAACCAGAATCCCGGTACCCGACAAAGCCCGCAGAGAGTACTCGCCCATGTGGCAGCGGGCTTGGGCCACCGTCGAATCTGAGCTCTCTGCTGCGGTACGCAGAGGCGGTGAGATGCCTGCTCCGCCCACCCAATATGGTGGAGGCGAGTTGCCACCGCCACGAAGTGTTGCCTCCTCAGCAGAAACTCATCACTTGCGGATGCCAAGGCGGCAAAAGTCCGCCTACCTACTCCTAGCAAGCAGCGGAGGCGGCAGCAGACCCGGCCTCCTCCAGCCTCTCCCGAGCGTCGAATCAAACTTCGCCGAAATGACTGAGGCCTTGGCAGAAGCGGCCCCATGGATGTCCTTGACCAGATTGCTGAACCCGACACTTGAGATGGCTCGGGAAGCTCTAGCCCAAGCGTTCGCAAGCCAGTCAGAACTACTCGTAGTGCATGTCACGGGGCATGGAGTCGTAGCCCAGAACACAGGATCTCTGCTCGTGCCGCTAGCCGACACCAATGAAGACCCGACAAGCCTGCTCAATGTTGGGGAACTTCTGCCACAAGCAGCCCAAGCGTCCTCCAGCAGAACGGTGATCCTCATCGTGGACACCGCCTTCGCGGGAGCTGCCATTCCGCAAGTTCCTCAGAAGCTGGAACACTGGTTCGTACTCGCGGCGTCAGATGCTCGGGGCATGGCGTTCGACAAGCCATCCCTCACTGCAGTCCTTGCTCAGCTGTTTCGCGGCGGAGTTGCCTCATGCCCCTACCCGATGGTGACCGCGGCAGACCTGGCTAGGGAAGCCCGGGAGATCCTCTTGAAGGTCCATGGTGGGCGGCAACACGTGACCTGGAGTGGGGTGCAGGGCGCCAGCACGCTCGCCTTGGCTTACAACCGCTGGAAGGACGACTGACCGCTGCCGAAGACACAAACACGGCAGTCCGTTTTTACTGCCGCAGTGAATGCCGGATTTACTGCGGTGGAGCCTCTACGGTGATCTTCGCGACCTGCGGCGGACTCTCCGGGCGCCGCAGGCGAGGTGTACGCATCTACTGCGGCAGGACCGGAAGGGCGGGACGGACGTGACGATCGAATCAGTGAGCATTTTCCAACCTGATGTTGCAGGTCACGGGGCTGGCGTGGGTCGGGGTGGGGTGCTCGGGCTGGGCGGGCCCTTGATCGACGGCATGTGATGGGCCGCCGGCAGGTAGATTGCACTGACCCCTGGATGGTGCTGCTCTTCCGTGTGTCCTACCAGAGGGTGCCCGGTCCCGCGATGACCCAGCTGGCGTCGACAGGCTTGACCCAGAATCTCAATGCCACCTCGATTATCCGTGCGCGGTAGGTGATCTCAACGTAGAAATGGCTGCCAGTGAACCGTTCCGGCTTTCCTGCCGGTGTTTTGTGGGCCGGTGATCAGTCGGCCACGGGTTCTGTGTCAGCGTAGTGTGCTGCCTCGTACTCGGT
>NZ_JBHYKM010000061.1:0-10585 GCF_042741435.1 Streptomyces sp. NPDC058955
CGCCCCGGCCCCGCGCGGGGGGGGCGCGTGGCGCGGGGGGCCCGAGGCGGTGGGGGTGGCGGGCGCGGAGAACGACCCCCCCCCCCACCCGTGTTGGTAGAAACGTGAACGATTCGGTGGTCGCCGCGGGCGACGTGGTCGGGACGGGTGCGGAGGCGGTCCGCGCCGTGGACGTGGTGGTCGTGGGCGCCGGGCAGGCGGGGCTCTCCGCCGCCTTCCACCTGCGGCGCGTCGGCCTGGAGCCGGACCGCGACTTCGTCGTCCTCGACCACGCGCCCCGCCCGGGCGGGGCCTGGCAGTTCCGCTGGCCGTCGCTGACCTACGGCAAGGTGCACGGGATGCACTCCCTGCCGGGCATGGAGCTGACCGGAGCCGATCCCGCCCGGCCCTCCTCCGAGGTGATCGGCGCCTACTTCGACGCGTACGAGCGGGACTTCGGCCTGCGCGTGCACCGGCCCGTGGACGTGACCGCCGTGCGGGAGGGCGAGGGCGGACGGCTGCGGGTGGAGACCTCCGAGGGGGTGTACGCGGCACGGGCGCTGATCAACGCCACCGGCACCTGGGACCGGCCGTTCTGGCCCCACTACCCCGGCCAGGAGACCTTCCGGGGCCTCCAGCTGCACACCGCCCGGTACCCGGGGCCGGAGGCGTTCGCCGGCCGGCGGGTGATCGTGGTGGGCGGCGGCGCGTCGGCCACCCAGCACCTGCTGGAGATCGCCGAGCACGCCGCCGCGACGACCTGGGTGACCCGGCGCGAGCCGGTCTTCCGGGAGGGCCCCTTCGGCGAGGTCGAGGGCCGCGCGGCCGTCGCCCTGGTCGAGGAGCGGGTGCGGCAGGGGCTGCCGCCGCGCAGCGTGGTCTCCGTGACCGGGCTGCCGCTGAACGACGCGATCCGCGCGGGGCTCGCCGACGGCGTCCTGGACCGGCAGCCGATGTTCGAACGGATCACGCCGACCGGGGCCGTCTGGGCGGACGGCCGCACGGTCGACGCGGACGTGATCCTGTGGGCGACCGGCTTCAGGCCTGCCATCGACCACCTGGCCCCGCTGCGGCTGCGGGCTCCGGGCGGCGGCATCCAGGTGGAGGGGACCCGCGCGGTCCTGGACGAACGCGTCCACCTGGTGGGTTACGGCCCATCGGCCTCGACGATCGGCGCCAACCGGGCCGGGCGCGCCGCGGTCAACGACGTCCGCCGGCTCCTCGCACGCGGCGAGCGGCCCGGCGAGGCGCGCGAGGCGCGCGAGGAACCGCGCGGCGAGGAGCCGGCGCGCGAGCCGGTCACGGTCTGAGCGAGCCGTCGCGCGGCCGCCACTCCCCCTGGGGCGCGTACCGCGGTCCCGTCTCCGGCACGCACCGCGTCCCCGCCTCCGGCGCGTATCTCAGCCCCTCCTCCAGGCAGGCGGCGCTCCGGGTGAGGAGGACCTGGGTGAGGACGTCGTGCGCGAGGGCGAAATGTCGCTCGTCCGGATGGGTGGTCAGCCGGATCTCGACCCAGGCTTCGTCGAAGTCCGCGCCGGTCACCCGGGCCAGCCGTCTGGCCTGCCAGGAGGTGATGGGTGACCAGATCCAGCGACGTCGTCTGAGCTGCTTCATGCGCTGCCCAACGAGCCGGACGCGCTCGCGATACCGCACAAATCGGTCGATATCCTACCCGTCCCGCTGCTGCCTCCGGCGCTCGTTGAACTCGGCCACGTTCGCCTGGTGCGCCGTGTGGTCGGATGTGAAGCGGGTGTCGCCGGGGGCCACCGTCACGAAGTAGAGCCAGTCGCCGGTCGGCGGGTGGAGGGCGGCCGCCATGGCCTGCTCGCCGGGGTTGCCGATGGGCGTCGGCGGGAGACCCTTGCGCGCGTAGGTGTTGTACGGGCTGCCGTTCCTGGTGTCGTCGAGGGTGGTGTCGACGGTGCTGCGCCCCAGGGCGTAGTTGAGGGTCGAGTCCATCTGGAGCGGCATGTCGCGGGCCAGGCGGTTGTGGACGACCCGGGCCACCTTTCCCATGTCCTCGGGGGTGTCCGCCTCGGCCTGGGCGATGCTGGCGACGATCAGGGCCTGGTGGGCGGTGAGGCCCTGGGCGCGGGCGGCCTCGGCGGTCGCCGGGGTGCCGAAGCGGCGGCCGGCGACACCGACCATGAAGCGGAGCAGGCCCTCGGCGGTGGTGCCCTCGGGGAGCGGATAGGTGGCGGGGAAGAGGTAGCCCTCCGGGTTGCCGCCGGCCGCGGCCGGGAGGCCGAGCGCGGCGGCGGGGGCGGTGGCGGCCTTGCGCGCGGTGCCGTCGGGCAGGGCGAGGGCGCGGTCCACGGCCTCGTACACCTGGGTGGAGCGCCAGCCCTCGGGGACGAGGAGGGTGGGCGGTGCGGGCGGGGCGGCGGGCTCGTCGCGCGGGAGGAGGAGCAGGAGCGGGACGGCGGTCGCGACGGCGAGGGCGAGCAGGGCGCCGGCGAGGACGGCCAGCCGGCCGCGGCGGGTGAGCCGGGGGCGGCGGCGGGGTGCGTACGGGGAGGGGGACCGGTACGGCATGGCCGCACCGTAACCCGGTCCGGTGGGGATTCCGGGGAGCCCGCGCACACGGCGGCGCCGCCGGTCCCCTGGGACGGGGAACCGGCGGCGCCGGGAGCTGCGAGCGTCAGACGAGCCAGCCCAGGAAGTGGACGACGCCGGCGAGCAGGTTGGTGATGACGTTCATGGTGGTGCTTCTCCTCGTACAGGTGTTTCGTGGGACAGCGCAGTCGCGGTCTGCAGCCCGTCGCTTGCGCACCGTAATCATCCGACGCCGTACGGGAGTTGGGCAACGAATCCGGGGACGATCACACGTTCGTGGGAACAACCGCTCCCACGTTCGCCTGTTCGTCGCGGCGGACCAGGGCGGCGTAGGCGCCGTCCGCGGCCATCAGCTCCTCGTGGGTGCCGCTCTCCGCGATCCGGCCCGCCTCCAGGACGACGATCCGGTCGGCGTCGCGGACGGTGGAGAGGCGGTGGGCGATGGTGATCGTGGTGCGGCCGGCGGAGAGGGCGTCGATGGCCTGCTGGACCGCGTGCTCGGTGCGGGTGTCGAGGGCGCTGGTCGCCTCGTCGAGGATGAGCACCGGCGGGTCGCGCAGGATCGTGCGGGCGATGGCCAGGCGCTGCTTCTCGCCGCCGGAGAAGCGGTAGCCCCGCTCGCCGACCAGGGTGTCGTAGCCGTCCGGCAGCGAGGCGATGTGGTCGTGGATCTGCGCGGTCCGGGCGGCGGCCTCGATCTCCGCGTCGGTGGCGTCGGGCCGGGCGAAGCGCAGGTTGTCCGCGACGGAGGCGTGGAAGAGGTACGTCTCCTGGGAGACGACGCCGATCGCGCCGGCGAGGGTGTCGAAGCCGAGGTCGCGCACGTCGACGCCGTCCAGGGTGACCCGGCCCTCGGTCACGTCGTAGAGCCGCGGCACCAGATAGCTGAGCGTGGACTTGCCGGAGCCGGTGGGGCCGACGACGGCGAGGCTGCTCCCGGCGGGCACGGTCAGGTCGATGCCGTCCAGGGTGGGGCGGCCGGCGCGCTCGGGGTCGTAGTGGAAGCGGACCTTCTCGAAGCCGATCTCGCCGCGGACAGCGCCGATCCGGACGGGCTCGTCCGGCTCGGTGATGTCCACCGGGAGGTCGAGGTACTCGAAGATGCGCTGGAAGAGCGCGAGCGAGGTCTGGATCTGGACGCCGGTGGAGAGCAGGCTCACGGTGGGCCGGAAGAGGCCCTGCTGGAGCGAGACGAAGGCGACCAGGGTGCCGAGCGATATCGCGGCGCCGCCGGCCACGGCGAAGCCGGCCGCCCAGTACAGCAGGGCGGGCATGGCGGCCATGACGATCCCGATGACGGACATCCGCCAGCGTCCGGCCATGGAGGAGCGCACTTCGAGGTCGACGAGGCGCTCGGACTCCCGGGCGAAGGACTCGGTGAGCGAGTCGGCGCGGCCCATGGTGCGGCCGAGCAGGATGCCGCTGACGGAGAGCGACTCGGTGACGGTCGCCGCCATGGCGGCCATCTGCTTCTGCCGCTGGGTGGTGATCCGCTTGCGCTCGTTTCCCACCCGGCGGCTGATCCACACGAAGACGGGGAGCAGCAGGAGCGAGAAGACGGTGAGCCGCCAGTCGAGGGCGAGCATCGCGACCACGGTGGCGACGACCGCGGTGAGGTTGGAGACCAGGGAGGTCGCCGTGGAGGTGACGGTGGCCTGCATGCCGCCGATGTCGTTGGCGATCCGGGACTGGACCTCGCCGGTCCTGGTCCGGGTGAAGAAGGCGAGCGGCATCCGCTGGAGCCGGCCGTAGACGGCGGTGCGGAGGTCGTGCATGACGCGCTGGCCGACGGTGGTGGAGATCAGCGTCTGGAGCACGCCGAAGACGCCGGTCAGCACGGCGGTGGCGATCATGCCCAGGGCGAGCAGGCTGAGCAGCCCGGTGCGCCCCTCGGGGATCGCGGTGTCGAGGATCTCCTTGAGGAGGAACGGGGAGGCGACCGACACCAGCGAGGCGGCGCCGACCAGGAGGCCGACGAGCGCGAGGCGGGCGCGGTAGGGGCGGAAGAGGCCGAGGATGCGGCGCAGCTGGGCGGGCTCCTTCGGCTGCGCGGGATCGCGCGGCGGTGGTGTCCAGGTGGACTCGTCGTGGGGGCGCATGGGCTCCTTCGAGGGTTCGCGTACATGAGGGTGCGCTTCGGACTGTAGCTCACTCTTACCTATGTTCACAATGAGTGTGGTCCTGATATTGTTCCCGCATGAACACCCCCGCCGTGTCCGCCCCCGACCCCGACGGGCTCCTCGCCGAGCAGCTGCTCCGGCTCACCCGCCGGCTCCACCGCATCCAGAAGCGCCACCTGGAGCCGGTCGGCATCACCCCGGCCCAGTCCCGGCTGCTGCGCGTGGTCGCGCACTACGGCGACACCCCGCCCCGGATGGCCGACCTCGCCGCCCGCCTCGAAGTGGTCCCCCGCGCCGTGACCAGCCTCGTCGACGGCCTGGAGGCGGCCGGGCGGGTGCGCAGGGTGCCCGATCCGAGCAACCGCCGGGTGATCCGGATCGAGCTCACCGACGAGGGCCGCGCCACGCTGCGGGAGCTGCGCAGCGCGCGCCGGGCGGCCGCAGAGGACATCCTGGCTCCATTGACCGTCGAACAGCGCGAGGTGCTCGGAGGTCTGCTGACCGCCCTGGCCGGGCCCGTCCCGGAGAGCGGCTGCTGACGCCGCCGGCGCCCGCGCCGAGGGGAGTCGTGCCATGCCGCTGCTGGAACCGAACCCGCGGGCCCTCCGCCCGGGCCGGAAGCGGACCCCGGCGCCGGACCGGGTCCCGGACCTCCAGGCGCGGGGCACCCCGCGGCGGCTGCGCGAGGACCTGGCGGCGCTGATCGGGCCGGAGAAGGTGCTGTCGCGCGTCTCCGACCTGGTGCGGTACGCCTCGGACGCCAGCCCCTACCGGTTCCTGCCGCAGGTGGTGATCGTCGCGGAGGACGTCGACGACGTCTCGGCCGTGCTGTCCTACGCCCACGGCAAGGGCCGCGAGGTGGTCTTCCGGGCCGCCGGGACCAGTCTCAACGGCCAGGCACAGGGCGAGGACATCCTCGTCGACGTCCGCCGCCACTGGGCGGGCGTCGAGGTCCTGGACGGCGGCGCCCGGGCCCGGATCCGCCCCGGCACCACCGTCGTCCGGGCCAACGCGGCCCTGGCCCCGTACGGCCGGGTGCTCGGCCCCGACCCGGCCAGCGCGATCGCCTGCACGCTCGGCGGGGTCGTCGCCAACAACGCCTCCGGCATGACGGCGGGCACCACCCGGAACTCCTACCGGACGGTCTCCTCGCTGACCTTCGTCCTCCCGGGCGGCACCGTCGTCGACACCGCCGACCCGGCCGCCGACGAGGAGCTGGCCCGCGCCGAGCCCCGCCTCTGCGCGGGGCTGCTCGCCCTCAAGGCCGAGATCGAGGCCGACCCGGAGCTCACGGCCCGGATCCGCGCCAAGTACGAGATCAAGAACACCAACGGCTACCGGCTCGACGCCTTCCTCGACGGCGCCACCCCGGTGCAGATCCTGCGCGGCCTGATGGTCGGATCCGAGGGCACCCTCGGCTTCCTCTCCGAGCTCGTCTTCGACACCCTCCCGCTCGACCGGCTCGTCTCCACGGCCCTGCTCTTCTTCCCCTCCCTGCCCGCCGCCGCCGCGGCCGTCCCCCGCTTCAACGAGGCGGGGGCGCTCGCCGTCGAGCTGATGGACGGCAACACCCTGCGGGCCTCGGTGAGCGTGCCCGGCGTCCCGGCCGACTGGGCGGAGCTGCCGAGGGACACCACGGCGCTGCTCGTCGAGTTCCGGGCCCCGGACGAGCCGGCCCTCGCCGCGTACGAGCGGGCGGCGGGCGAGGTCCTGGCCGGGCTCGACCTGGTCGCCCCGGTGCCCTCGGTCGACAACGCCTTCACCCGGGACGCCGCCGTCATCGGCCGCCACTGGAAGGCCCGCAAGGCGTTCGTGACCGCCGTCGGCGGCTCCCGCCCCTCCGGCACGACCCTGATCACCGAGGACTTCGCGGTGCCCCCGTCCCGGCTCGCCGAGGCGTGCGCGGAGCTGCTCGACCTCCAGGCCCGGCACGGCTTCGACGCGGCCGTCGCCGGCCACGCCGCCCACGGCAACCTGCACTTCCTCCTCGCCTTCGACGCCGCCGACCCGGCCGACGTCGAGCGGTACGCCTCCTTCATGGACGACTTCTGCAAGCTCACCGTCGAACGCTTCGACGGCTCCCTCAAGGCCGAGCACGCCACCGGCCGGAACATCGCCCCCTTCCTGGAGCTGGAGTGGGGCCCGAAGGCGACCGACCTGATGTGGCGGACCAAGGAACTCGTCGACCCGGACGGGGTCCTGGCCCCCCGGATCGTCCTCGACCGCGACCCCCAGGCCCATCTGCGCGGCCTGAAGACCATCCCGGCCGTCGAGCGGATCGCCGACCCCTGCATCGAGTGCGGCTTCTGCGAACCGACCTGCCCCAGCCACGACCTGACGACCACCCCGCGCCAGCGGATCGTGCTGCGCCGCGAGATGCTGCGGCAGGCCGACGGCTCCCCCGTCGAGCAGCGGCTCCTGGAGGAGTACGGCTACGACGCCGTCGACACCTGCGCCGGCGACTCCACCTGCAAGCTGGCCTGCCCCGTCGGCATCGACACCGGCGCGCTGATGAAGGACTTCCGGCACGCCCGGCACTCCCCCCGCGAGGAGCGGATCGCCGCCCTCGCCGCCCGGCACTTCCGCGCCGTGGAGGGCTCCGCGCGGCTCGCCGTGGGCGCCGCCGACCGGATGGGCGACGGCTTCCTGGAGCGGGTGACCGGCCTCGCCCGCAAGGCCGTCCGGCCCGACCTCGTACCGGAGTGGCTGCCCGAGATCCCGGGCGCGGCGGCCCGCCGGCTGCCCCGCACCCACCGCCCGGCGGCCACCGCCGTCTACTACCCGGCCTGCGTCAACCGCATCTTCGGCAACCCGGACGGCGTCGACGGCCCCTCCCTGCCCGAGGCCGTCGTCGCCGTGTCGGCCCGGGCCGGCCGCCCCGTGTGGATCCCCGACGACGTGGCCGGCACGTGCTGCGCCACCATCTGGCACTCCAAGGGGTACGAGGAGGGCAACGCGGTGATGGCCAACCGGATCGTCGAGGCCGCCTGGGGCTGGACCGCCGGCGGCCGGCTCCCGCTGGTCGTGGACGCCTCCTCCTGCACCCTCGGCATCGCCCACGAGGTCGTCCCCCACCTCACCGACGACAACCGCGCGCTGCACGCCGAACTGACCGTCGTGGACTCCCTGGTGTGGGCCGCCGACGAACTCCTCCCCCGGCTCGACGCCCGCCGCCGGGTCGACTCGGCGGTGGTGCACCCCACCTGCTCGATGCGGCACCTCGGCGACGCGGACGAGCTGACCGAGATCGCGCGGTTCTGCGCCGACGAGGTCGTCGTGCCGGTCGACGCCGGCTGCTGCGCCTTCGCCGGCGACCGGGGCATGCTCCACCCCGAACTGACCGCCTCGGCCACCGCCCGCGAGGCCGCGGAGGTCACCGCCCGCCCCTTCGACGCCCACCTCTCCGCGAACCGGATGTGCGAGATCGGCATGGACCGCGCCACCGGCCGCCGGTACGCCTCCGCCCTCCTCGCCCTGGAGCGGGCCACCCGCCCCTGACCCCCGCCCCTGACCCCGCCGCTGTCCGGAAACCGCTCCCCCCGGCGGGTGAACCGCCCGCCGGCCGGTGCGCCGCGGACCAGGCTGGGTAACACCTCCCCTTCCGTGTCGTCACTCGGACGGGGGACACACCACCGTGACCGCAGAGCAGACCACCGACACCGCGGCGCCGGACCCGGCTCCGGCGCCGCCCGCCGAGGAGTACCGCTTCCAGCCGGGCAAACTCACCGCCCTCGAAGGCAGACCCACCTCGCCGTGGGTGATGGCCCGCCGGCTGCCGCAGCTCGTCCGCAGAGGGCTCGCGCTCGGCTGGCGGGTGGACCGCAGGGCCGTCACCCTGCTCCTCTCCTGCCAGGCCCTGTCGGCCGCCCTGGAGGCCACCGGTCTCGTCGCCACCGGCGCCACCCTCACCTCGCTCGTCGCCCCCGGCGACATCCGGGACCGGCTCGTCGAGGCGCTCCCCGCGATCACCCTGATCGCCGCCGCCGTCGGACTGCGGGCCGTCCTCGGGATCGTGATCTCCGACGTCTCCTCCCGCCTGTCGCCGCGGATCTCCCGCGAGGCCGAGCTGGAGATGCTGCACGCGGCCGCGAACGCCGAGCTCACCGCGTACGACCACCCCGGCTTCAACGACAAGTGGGACCACGCCGACCGGGGCGCCGACGTCGCCAAGGACCTCATCACCGAGTCGCAGATGCTGATGTCCTGCCTCGCCTCGATCATCGCCGCCGCCGGCGTCGTCGCCGTCCTGCACCCGGTCCTGCTGCCGCTGCTCGTGCTCGCGGTGCTCCCCCAGGCGCTGGCCCGGATGAAGGGCGCGCACCTGCAGTGGGAGAGCAGCCGGGCCGTCTCCGCCGAGCGGCGCACCCTGGGCCATCTGCGCTGGTACATCGCGGACCGGCAGATCGCCGACCAGCTCCGCTCCGGCACCATGTTCGGCTTCCTGCTCGGCCGCTACCGCGAGATCGGCGCCCGGGTGGACGCCGTCACCGACCGGTCCATCCACCGCGGCTCGCGGTGGGCGATGGCCGGTTCGGCGGCCGGCGGCGTCGCCTCTGCGGTGATGTGGGGCGCGCTGGTGCTGCTGCTCGCCTCCGGGCGGATGACGCTCGCGTCGGCGGGCACCGCGGTCTTCGCCCTCCAGACGGTGGGCAACAACCTGTACGGGATCGTCGGCTACGGCACCCGGATCTTCCGCACCGGGCTGTACGTCGACGACTGGGCCGACTTCATCGCCGAGGCGGGCGGCCACCGGCTGGACCGGGGCACCGTCGTCCCGGACCCGCCGAAGACCGTCCGCGCCGAACGGCTCGGCTACCGCTACCCGGACGCCGACCGGCCCGCGCTCACCGACGTCACGCTGGAGGTGCGGGCCGGCGAGATCGTCGCCCTGGTCGGCGAGAACGGCTCCGGCAAGACCACCCTGTCCCGGCTGCTCACCGGCCTGTACCTGCCGACGGAGGGCACGGTGACCTGGGACGCGCGGGACGTGCGGGAGCTGGACGCGTACGCCATGTGGCGGCACACGGCGGTCGTCCCGCAGGTCTTCGCGCACTGGCCGCTGTCCGCCGAGGAGAACGTGACGCTGGGCCAGCCGCACGGCGGGCACCGGGCGCTGGCGCGGGCCGCCGAACGGTCCGGCGCGGGCGAGGTGGTGGACGGGCTGCGCAGCGGCTGGGGGACGCTGCTGGCGCGGGAGTGGTTCGGCGGGGTCGAGCTGTCCGGCGGGCAGTGGCAGCGGATCGCGATCGCCCGGGCGTTCTACCGGCCCGGGGTGCTCGTCCTCGACGAGCCGACGAGCGCGCTCGACGCCCGGGCCGAGCACCGCATCTTCGCCGGGCTGCGGGAGGTCGCCGAGGGGCGGCCCGTCGTGCTGGTGACCCACCGGCTGGCGAACGTGGCCGTCGCCGACCGGATCGTCGTCCTCGGCCACGGCCGGATCGTGCAGGAGGGCACCTTCGCCGAACTCTCCGCCGCCCCGGGGCTGTTCAGGGAGCTCCTGGAGCTCCAGAACGACCGGGGCGTACCGGGGCAGCGGCAGCCGGAGGAGTCCCCGGGACAGGGGTGACGGAGCAGGGGCGACGGGCAGGGGTGAAGGGCAGGGGTGACAGGGCTTTCCGGCAGGGGCGGTACGGGCGCGGGCGTCGGCCGGGTCCGTGCCGTCGCCGCCGGAAAACCCGTTGCCGCGCGCCCCGGCGGGGGGCGAGCCTGGTACGGATCCCGCACCCCGGGGTCCGTACCCATGGGGTCCCTCGCCGGGGCCCCGGCCGACGCACGCCCGCGTGCGCCTGGATCCCCCCTGTCCGCCCCCGAGCACCCCTGGGGACGTCATGCAGATCCATCAACTCCCCTACGCCGACCCGGGGGGGGGGGCGGGGCCGGGGGGGCCCCCCCGCCCGCGCCGGGGCGGGGGGCGGCACCCACGCGGGCGC
>NZ_JBHYKM010000061.1:10595-40921 GCF_042741435.1 Streptomyces sp. NPDC058955
GGGCCCCGGGGGCGCCGGGGTGGCGGCCGGGCGGGGGGGGGGGGGCGGGTCGCGCCGGTGGGTTCCCCCCCACCCCCCCCGGGGGGGCCCCCGACGGCGGGCGGCCCACCCGCTTCCTGATCTGGCTCGGGCGCAGACAGCTCGGCGGGCAGGTGCGGTCGCTGCTGTGGGGGCTGTTGCTCCAGCTGTCCATCACCGGACTGCCGATCGGCGTCGGCCTCGCCGTCCAGGCGGTCGTCGACGGCGACGGCGGCGGGCTCGCGCTCGGCTGCGGGGTGGTCGTGGCGCTCGGCGCCGGGATCGCCGTCGGCGACACGATGCTGCACCGCACCGCCGTCACCAACTGGATCACCGCCGCCGCGCGGGTCCAGCAGCTGCTCGCCCGCAGGACCGCCGAGCTCGGCTCGCTGCTGACCCGGCGGGTCGCCGCCGGAGAGGTCGTCGCCGTCTCCACGGGCGACGTCGAGAAGATCGGCTGGTTCGTGGAGGCGTTCTCCCGCTTCGCCGCCGCCGTCCTCACCCTGCTGGTCGTCTGTGTCGGTCTCGTCGTGTACGAGCCGGCGCTCGGCGGCGTCGTCGCCGTGGGCGTCCCGGCGCTCGCGCTGGCCGCGCTGCCGCTGCTGCCGCGGGCGACCCGGCGGGCCGACGAGCAGCGCGAGAAGGCCGGCAAGGCCACCGAACTCGCCTCCGACACGGTCGCCGGACTGCGCGTGCTGCGCGGCATCGGCGGCGAGGAGCTTTTCCTCGGCCGCTACCGGGCCGCCTCCCAGGAGGTCCGCCGGGCGGCCGTGCGCAGCGCCCGCATGTGGGCGCTGATCGCCGCCGTCCAGGTGTTCCTGCCGGGGCTGCTGCTCATCGCCGTGGTGGCGTACGGGACGGGCCTGGTGCTCGACGGCCGGATCTCGGTCGGCGCGCTGGTCACGGTCTACGGCGCGGTCGCGCTCACCCACCATCCGCTGCGGAACGTGGAGGAGATCGCCATGGCGTACGCCTTCTCCCGGCCGTCGGCCAGGCGCGCGGCCCGGGTGCTCGCGCTGAGCCGGGTGACCGGGCCGGCCGGGGACGCCCCGGACCGGAAGGCGTCGGGCGACCTGTACGACCCGCTGACGGGGCTCATCGCCCCCGCCGGGCTGCTGACCGCCGTGGTGTGCGGGGACCCGGACGCGGCGGGCCGGCTCGCGGACCGGCTCGGCGGGCACCCGGCCGAGCCGGACGACGACCACGTCTCGGTGCGGCTCGGCGGGGTGCCACTGGACGAGCTGTCCCTGGACGCGGCGCGGACGGCCGTGCTCGTCCAGGACAAGGAGCCGGTGCTGCTGTCGGGCACCCTCCACGAACTGCTCGACGTGCCGTCGTCCGGCGCGGTCCGCGCGGCGGACGCGCTCGCCGCCGCCCAGTGCGGGGACGTGCTCGACGCGCTCGCGCAGGCGTCGGTGGACGCCGACGGCGACCCGATGCGGACCCGGATCACCGAGCGGGGCCGCTCGCTCTCCGGCGGCCAGCGCCAGCGCCTCGCGCTCGCCCGGTCCCTGGTGACCGACCCGGAGGTGCTGGTCCTCGACGAGCCGACCTCGGCGGTCGACTCGCACACCGAGGCCCGGGTCGCGGCCGGCGTGCGCAAGCTGCGGGCGGGCGCGACGACCGTGGTGCTGGCCTCGTCGCCGCTGCTCCTGGACCTGGCGGACCGGGTGGTCCTGGTCCACGAGGGCCGGGCCGTCGCCCACGGCACCCACCGCGAGCTGCTGGCGGACGAGCCGCGCTACCGGGCGGTCGTCACCCGCGAGACGGACGACGAGCTCGCCGCGACGGCGGCGGGACACGAGGCCCTGGAAGGGGAGACCGCATGATCGGCATGGCGCCGCCCGCGCACGACCCGGCGGCCCCCACGACCGCCACCACCCTGCCCGTCGCCGCCGGCGCGACCGTCCGGGCCTACGTCGGCGGGCTGCTGCGCCGGCACCGCAGGGCGTTCGCGCTGCTCGTCGGCGTGAACACGGTCGCGGTGGTCGCGTCCATGGCGGGGCCGTACGTCCTCGGGCAGGTGGTGGACCGGCTCGCCGAGGGCGCCCGGGAGCTCCACCTGGGGCGCGCGGTCGCGGTGTTCGCCGTCGCGCTCGTGGTGCAGACGGTGTTCGTGCGGCTCGTCCGGCTGCGCGGGGCGATGCTCGGCGAGGAGATGCTCGCCGACCTGCGGGAGGACTTCCTGGTCCGCGCGGTCGGCCTGCCGCCGGGCGTGCTGGAGCGGGCCGGCACCGGCGACCTGCTGTCCCGGATCACCACCGACGTGGACCGGCTGGCCAACGCGATGCGGGAGGCCGTGCCGCAGCTCGTCATCGGCGTGGTGTGGGCCGGGCTGCTGATCGGCGGGCTCGCCTTCACGGCGCCGCCGCTCGCCCTGGCCGTGGTGATCGCCGCGCCGCTGCTGATCGCCGGCTGCCGCTGGTACTTCAGGCGGGCGCCCGCCGCGTACCGCTCCGAGGCCGCCGGGTACGCGGCGGTGGCGGCGGCGCTCGCCGAGACCGTCGACGCGGGCCGCACGGTGGAGGCGCACCGGCTCGGCGCGCGCCGGGTGGCGCTCTCGGACCGGCGGATCCACGAGTGGACGCGGTGGGAGCGGTACACGCTCTACCTGCGGGCGGTGCTCTTCCCGATCGTCAACCTGACGCACACGGCGGTGCTCGCCGGTGTCCTCGCCATCGGAGGGTTCTGCGTCCTCCGGGGCTGGATGGACGTCGGGCAGCTGACCACCGGCGCGCTGCTCGCGCAGATGCTGGTGGACCCGGTCGGGATCGTGCTGCGCTGGTACGACGAGCTCCAGGTGGCGCAGGTGTCGCTGGCCCGGCTGGTGGGCGTGCGGGACATCGAGCCGGAGCCCGGCGACGGGTCGGTGCGGCCCGACGGGCGGGCGGTCGAGGCGGCCGGCGTGCGCTTCGGCTACCGGGAGGGCGTGGACGTGCTGCACGACGTGTCGCTCGCGGTGGCGCCGGGCACGCGGCTCGCCCTGGTCGGCCCGTCCGGGGCGGGCAAGTCGACGCTGGGCCGGCTGCTCGCGGGCATCTACGGTCCGCGCGCCGGGGCGGTCACGCTCGGCGGGGCCGAGCTGGCCCGGATGCCGGCCGAGCGGGTCCGCGAGCACGTGGCGCTGGTCAACCAGGAGCACCACGTCTTCGTCGGCACCCTCCGTGACAACCTGCTGCTCGCCCGCCCGGAGGCCGGTGACCCGGAGCTGTGGTCGGCACTGGCGGCGGTGGACGCGGAGGGCTGGGCGGGCGGGCTCGACGCGGGCCTGGACACCGAGGTCGGCTCGGGCGGCCGGGCGCTGACCCCGGCGCAGGCCCAGCAGATCGCGCTGGCCCGGCTGGTCCTGGCCGATCCGCACACGCTGGTCCTGGACGAGGCGACCTCGCTGCTCGACCCGCGCGCGGCCCGTCATCTGGAGCGCTCGCTCGGCCGGGTCCTGGACGGCCGGACGGTGGTGGCGATCGCGCACCGGCTGCACACCGCCCATGACGCCGATCTGATCGCGGTGGTCGAGGACGGCCGGATCAGCGAGCTGGGCAGCCACCACGAGCTGGTCGCCGCCGACGGCGCGTACGCCGCGCTGTGGCGCTCCTGGCACGGCTAGGGAGTGTGCGAACGCACAGAGGGGCCGCACCGGAGTGTCCGGTGCGGCCCCTCGCGTACGGAGGACGGGGCTAGAAGAAGCCGAGGGCGGAGGCTCCGCCGACGCCGCCGAGCACCATGAAGGCCGGCATGAGGACCTTCAGCTCGACCCAGCTGCCGGCCCGGAAGCGCATGCCCTTGGGCGGGCCGATCGGGTACCAGCGCTTGCGGGCGATGGGGATCGGCCAGAGGATCGGGCAGCCGGACACGGTGAGCGCGTCGCCGATGTCGTGGACGAGGGCGCCGAGGACGATCGGCAGGCCCAGCCACAGGTACTCCTGGCCGGGGCCGGTGAAGAGCCAGTCCGAGCCGTTGCCCGGCTGGTCGAGGACGCCGGCGAGGATCCAGGCGCTGGTCGCGCCGAGCAGCCAGACCAGCACGTCGCTGGACATCCGGGCGGCCCGCCACAGCAGGCCCTCGACGGCGAGGACCAGGTGGACGAAGAGGATCGCGAGGACCGCCCAGCGGCCGCCGGTGACGGCCGCGGCCGAGCAGCCGCCGCCGATGAGGACGGCCCACAGCCAGGTGTGGGTGAGGGTGCGGTGGCCGCCGGAGCGGCGCGGGTCCTGGGGGCTGCGGGTCGCCTTGTAGACGGCGTACGAGAGCTTGTCGACGATCTCGCACAGGCCCCGCGAGACGGGGCCGAAGGCGCGCGAGATGGTGGCCGACTTGTGGTCCAGGTCGGGGGCGAGGGCGGCGCCCGCGCACAGCAGGGCGCCGGCGAGCAGCACCGGCCACGGCATCGGGTGGTCGAAGGCGGCCGCGGCGGCTCCCACGCCCAGCCAGGCCGCCGCTCCGGACAGCGAGTGCGCCGGTCCCATCATGGTCGGTGTCGCCCCGTTTCTCCCCTGCCGGCGCCGAGTTGACGACCGGTCGACGGAGCAGCCTATCGGGCGTGATCTTCACGTTCGACGGCCGGTTCCCTCATCCGGGCGGAATGCAGGCAAGATGGGGACGTGACCCTTATCGATCAGCTGCCGCCGACCGCCGACCCCGATGCCCTCTTCGAGGCCTTCTCCGCCTGGGCCGAGGAGCGCGGCATCTCGCTCTACCCGGCGCAGGAGGAGGCGCTGATCGAGGTGGTCTCGGGGGCGAACGTGATCCTGTCGACCCCGACGGGGTCCGGGAAGTCGCTGGTGGCGGCCGGAGCGCACTTCACGGCGCTCGCGAACGACCAGGTCACCTTCTACACGGCGCCGATCAAGGCCCTGGTGTCGGAGAAGTTCTTCGACCTGTGCAAGATCTTCGGCACCGAGAACGTCGGCATGCTGACGGGCGACGCGTCCGTGAACGCGGACGCGCCCGTCATCTGCTGTACGGCGGAGGTGCTGGCCTCGATCGCGCTGCGGGACGGCAAGGACGCCGACATCGGCCAGGTCGTCATGGACGAGTTCCACTTCTACGCGGAGCAGGACCGCGGCTGGGCCTGGCAGATCCCGCTGCTGGAGCTGCCGCAGGCGCAGTTCGTCCTGATGTCGGCGACGCTCGGCGACGTGTCGATGTTCGAGAAGGACCTGACCCGGCGCACGGGTCGGCCGACCTCGGTGGTCCGCTCGGCGACCCGGCCGGTGCCGCTGTCGTACGAGTACCGGCTGACGCCGATCACGGACACCCTGACCGAGCTGCTGGAGACCAAGCAGGCGCCGGTCTACATCGTGCACTTCACGCAGGCGCAGGCGGTCGAGCGGGCGCAGTCGCTGATGAGCATCAACATGTGCACGCGCGAGGAGAAGGACAAGATCGCCGAGCTGATCGGCAACTTCCGCTTCACCACCAAGTTCGGCCAGAACCTCTCGCGGTACGTCCGGCACGGCATCGGCGTGCACCACGCCGGCATGCTGCCGAAGTACCGGCGGCTCGTGGAGAAGCTGGCGCAGGCGGGTCTGCTGAAGGTGATCTGCGGGACGGACACCCTGGGCGTCGGCGTGAACGTGCCGATCCGCACGGTGCTGTTCACCGCCCTCACCAAGTACGACGGCAACCGGGTGCGCACCCTGCGGGCCCGGGAGTTCCACCAGATCGCGGGCCGGGCCGGCCGGGCCGGCTTCGACACCGCCGGCTTCGTGGTGGCGCAGGCCCCCGAGCACGTCATCGAGAACGAGAAGGCGCTGGCGAAGGCCGGCGACGACCCGAAGAAGCGCCGCAAGGTGGTCCGCAAGAAGGCCCCGGAGGGCTTCGTCGCCTGGAGCGACACCACCTTCGAGAAGCTGATCGCCGCCGAGCCGGAGCCGCTGACCTCCCGCTTCAAGGTCACCCACACCATGCTGCTGTCGGTGATCGCCCGCCCGGGCAACGCCTTCGAGGCGATGCGCAAGCTCCTGGAGGACAACCACGAGCCGCGCCGGAACCAGCTCAAGCACATCCGCCGGGCCATCGCGATCTACCGCTCGCTGCTCGACGGCGGCGTGGTGGAGCAGCTGGACACGCCGGACGCGGAGGGCCGCACGATCCGGCTGACGGTCGACCTCCAGCAGGACTTCGCGCTGAACCAGCCGCTGTCCACGTTCGCGCTGGCCGCCTTCGACCTGCTCGACCCCGAGTCCCCGTCGTACGCCCTCGACATGGTCTCCGTGGTCGAGTCGACGCTCGACGACCCGCGGCAGATCCTCGCGGCCATGCAGAACAAGGCGCGCGGCGAGGCCGTCGGCCAGATGAAGGCGGACGGCGTCGAGTACGAGGAGCGGATGGAGCGGCTCCAGGACATCTCGTACCCGAAGCCGCTGGAGGAGCTGCTCTGGCACGCGTACAACGTGTACCGGAAGTCGCACCCGTGGGTCGGCGACCACCCGGTGTCGCCGAAGTCCGTCATCCGTGACATGTACGAACGGGCCCTGACCTTCACCGAGTTCACCTCCTACTACGAGTTGGCCCGGACCGAGGGCATCGTGCTGCGCTACCTCGCGAGCGCGTACAAGGCGCTCGACCACACCATCCCGGACGACCTGAAGACGGAGGACCTGGAGGACCTGATCGCCTGGCTGGGCGAGCTGGTGCGCCAGGTGGACTCCTCGCTGCTCGACGAGTGGGAGCAGCTGGCCAATCCGGAGGTCCAGACGGCCGAGGAGGCCCAGGAGAAGGCCGACCAGGTCAAGCCGGTCACGGCGAACGCGCGCGCGTTCCGGGTCCTGGTGCGCAACGCGATGTTCCGGCGGGTGGAGCTGGCGGCGCTCGACAAGGTCGGCGAGCTGGGCGAGCTGGACGCCGAGTCCGGCTGGGACGCGGACGCGTGGGGCGAGGCGATGGACGCGTACTGGGACGAGTACGAGGACCTCGGCACCGGTCCCGACGCGCGCGGCCCGAAGCTGCTCGCCATCGAGGAGGACGCGGCGCACGGTCTGTGGCGCGTCCGGCAGACCTTCGCCGACCCGAACGGCGACCATGACTGGGGCATCAGCGCGGAGGTGGACCTGGCCGCCTCCGACGAGGAGGGCCGGGCGGTCGTCCGCGTGACGTCGGTCGGACAGCTGTAGAGGAGTTCAGTGGTGACGAATCCCGCCGAGAGGCTCGTGGACCTGCTCGACCTGGAGCAGATCGAGGTGAACATCTTCCGCGGCCGCAGCCCGCAGGAGTCGCTGCAGCGGGTCTTCGGCGGACAGGTCGCCGGGCAGGCCCTGGTGGCGGCCGGGCGGACCGTGGACGCGGACCGGCCGGTGCACTCGCTGCACGCCTACTTCCTGCGGCCGGGCCGCCCGGGCGTGCCGATCGTCTACCAGGTGGAGCGGGTCAGGGACGGCCGCTCGTTCACCACCCGGCGCGTCACGGCGATCCAGGAGGGGCGGACGATCTTCAATCTGACGGCCTCCTTCCACCTGCCGGAGGAGGCGGGCTTCGAGCACCAGCTGCCGCCCCGGCACCTGGTGGACCCGGAGAGCCTGCCGAGGCTCGCGGACGAGGTCCGCGACCACCTCGGAGGGCTGCCGGAGTCGATGGAGCGGATGGCCCGGCGCATGCCCTTCGACATCCGGTACGTCGACCGGCTGCGCTGGACGAAGGACGAGGTCAAGGACGCCGATCCGCGCAGCGCGGTGTGGATGCGGGCGGTCGGCCCGCTGGGGGACGACCCGCTCGTGCACACCTGCGCGGTGACGTACGCCTCCGACATGACGCTGCTCGACGCCGTGCGCATCCCGGTCGAGCCGCTCTGGGGTCCGCGGGGCTTCGACATGGCGTCGCTGGACCACGCGATGTGGTTCCACCGGCCGTTCCGCGCGGACGAGTGGTTCCTGTACGAGCAGGAGTCCCCGGTCGCGACCGGCGGCCGGGGACTGGCCCGGGGCCGGATCTACGACCGGGAGGGCCGGATGCTCGTGTCGGTGGTCCAGGAGGGCCTGTTCCGCCCGCTGGGCTGACCGGGACCGGTCACTCGTACTCGGTGCCGCCCTTGCGGGTGAGGTAGGCCGGGCTGACCGCCTTGGCGACGGCCCGGCCGCCGGTGACGGGGCTGTACCGCTCCACGGCCGGCCGGACGACCACGCCCTCCCGGAGGTGGGCGGAGCGGCCGGAGACGGTCTCGGCGCCGCTCGCGTGCGCCAGGACCGTGTCCAGGTCGTACGGGCCCTCGTACAGCCGCGGCACCAGCGGCGCCTCGCCCGGCTCCAGGACCTGGGCCGGGTCCAGCCAGCGGACGTGTCCGTCGATCTCGGCGGACACGTCGAACAGCGCGTAGCCGACGGCCTCGCGGCGGGCGTCGGCGCCGTACGCCAGGTCCTGGACACCGGAGCCGTACACCTCCCCGAAGAGGCCGACGCGGGTGGCGCCGAGCCGGGCGGCGAGCCGCTCGGCGACGGCGGGCAGCCCGTGCGCGTGGACGGCCCGCCAGTACAGGTTGCGCGGGTCCTCCTGGAGGGCGAGCCCCTTGGCGCCGAAGCCCTTGGACGAGACGTGGACGCGTCCGCCGTCGGCGACGTAGGTGAGGAGGCAGGCGGTGCCGTGGATCTTCTCGGTCAGGACGACCCGCTCGCCGGGCTCGAACACGTCGGGGTAGCGGTGCAGGTTCTCGATGTCCACCCAGGGCAGCAGGTCGGGCGCGGCCTCGACGTCGCCGCTCATGGTCGGCGGGATCGGCGGGACCCACTTGGTGATGCCGAGCAGCTCCGCGAAGTCCGTGCCGTCGGCGGCGGCCCGGTCGAGGTCGACCCCGGCGAGGGCGCCCGGCCGGCAGACGATCCCCTGCGACAGTTCCCCGCGCAGCCGCACCGCCTTCACCCGGTCCGACGCCTTCCCCGCCAGCCGCCCGGTCAGCCCCAGCTCGTCGACGAGCGCGGCGGGCAGCACGGCCTGCTCCGGGATGTACACGGCGGTGTCGCCGGTCCGGTAGGCGCCCTTGGCGACGACGGCCCGGTAGAGCCCGACCTGGGCCAGTTCGAGGGCGTCGGCGTTCGGGTGCGGGTGGACGGTGAGGACTTCGGCGGTGACGCGCAGGGTGGACATGGTTCAGGACTCCGGTCGCTGGGGTCTCGGTCTCATCGGGCCCCACCCTGGCGGGGGCGGAAATCCGTGGGCCACCGGTTTTGACGGCTGCTAGGGTCGCGCGCCGGCGCGCCCCGGCCGGGTCAGTCCAGACCGGGGAGGGTGTCCTGGTCCACCTCGTGGCGGCGGGTCCGGATGTCCGGGGCCGGCGGGTGGAGCTTGGCGTCGCAGGTGGGGCCGAGACCGGTGCGGCGGGAGTCGGCGCCGGTCAGGGGACGGCCGCAGAGCCGACAGCGGACCGGCCGCCGCGCCGCGCCGGAGGCGGAATCGATCGCGATTGCCAGCGGTTCTTCACTCATGTTGTCATCTCACCCTGATCTCGACGAGGAGCCCCCATGAGTCTGTACGACATCCCGCTGAAGAACCTGGCCGGCGAGCCGGTCTCCCTGGCCGACTACCGGGACAAGGCAGTGCTGGTCGTGAACGTGGCCTCCAAGTGCGGCCTCACCCCGCAGTACGAGGGCCTGGAGCGGCTGCAGAAGGCGTACGGCGAGCGCGGCCTGACCGTCGTCGGCGTGCCCTGCAACCAGTTCCTCGGGCAGGAGCCGGGGACGGCGGAGGAGATCCAGAGCTTCTGCTCGACGACGTACGGCGTCACCTTCCCGCTGCTGGAGAAGACCGAGGTCAACGGCGACGGCCGGCACCCGCTCTACACCGAGCTGACCCAGGTCGCCGACGCCGACGGCGAGGCCGGTGACGTGCAGTGGAACTTCGAGAAGTTCCTGATCTCCGCCGACGGGACCGTCACCCGCTTCCGTCCGCGCACCGAGCCGGAGGCCGCCGAGGTCGTCGCCGCCATCGAGGCGCTGCTCGGCTGAGCCCCGTGCGATCCGGTGCCGGGCGGCCGCCCGGCACCGGCCCTGGGGTACGATCATCGGGCTCTGCACACGGCGACCGGAGGAGGTGGGTTCGATCCGCACCACGCAGGCAGGACGCTCCCTCTCGGCGGCCGTGCGACCCACCCGGTCGTAGCGGACCGCGGGAGCCTCCGCACGGCTTCCCGGAAGGTCTCCATGTCGCTCCACCCCTCTGCATCCCTCCGCTCCACCACCGTCTCCCGACTCCGCGCCGCGGGCTGCGTGTTCGCCGAGGACGAGGCGGAACTCCTCTTCTCCGCGGCCCGTGACGCCGCCGAGCTCGACGTCCTCGTCGAGCGGCGCGCCGCCGGCCTCCCCCTGGAACACGTCGTCGGCTGGGCCGAGTTCGGCGGGCTGCGGATCGCCGTGGACCCCGGCGTCTTCGTGCCCCGGCGGCGCACCGAGTTCCTGATCGAGCGGGCCGTGGCGCTCGCCGCGCCCGGCGCGCTCTGCGTCGACCTGTGCTGCGGCTCCGGCGCGGCCGGCGCGGTGCTGCTCTCGGCGGTGCCCGACGCCCGCGTGTACGCCGCGGACATCGAGCCCGCCGCGGTGGAGTGCGCCCGCCGGAACATCGAGCCGCGCGGCGGCCGGGTCTTCGGCGGCGACCTCTTCGCGCCGCTGCCGGACGCGCTGCGCGGCCGGGTCGAGGTGCTGGTCGCGAACGTGCCGTACGTGCCGACCGAGGAGGTCGGGCTGCTGCCGCCGGAGGCGCGCGAGCACGAGCCGCTGGTCGCGCTCGACGGCGGCCCGGACGGCCTCGACGTGCTGCGCCGGGTGGCCGCCGAGGCCCCCGGGTGGCTGGCGCCGGGCGGGCACCTGCTCGTCGAGACGAGCGAGCGTCAGACCGGCGCGGCCGTGGCGGCGGTCACCGCGCACGGCCTCGACGCGCGGATCGTCTCCTGCGAGGAGCGGTACGCGACGGTGCTCGTCGCGACCCGGGCGGCGTAGCCCGCTCAGCGGCCGAAGGTGTCGATGGACTCGACCAGCCAGGTCCCGTCGCGGTGGACGAGGTCCACCGCGAACATCGCTCCCGCGTAGACGCCCTGGTCCTGGGCCTTCGGCCGCTGCTTCCCTGCGGTGGCGACGCTGCTCTGGTCGGCGTAGACCAGGACCCGGGCGCGGTCGCCGTCGATCCGCTCGACGGCGCTCTCGGTGACGGTCGTCGTGATCACCGACTTCTGCTCGGCGGCCTTCGCCAGCACCCCGGCGAAGAGCGTCCGGTGCTGCTCGACGGCCTTGCCGGTGAGGAAGGTCTTCCCGGCCCGGGTGAAGGCGTCCGGGTCGGTGTGGTCGTAGGAGAACAGCGCGGCCACGGCGACGGCCGTCCGCCCCTTGATCTCGCTGGTGCGGGCGAGGTCGGTGAGGGCCGCGTTCGCGCGCGCGGGATCGTCGCGCAGCGCACCGGCCCTGCTGTGGGCCCACCCCGCGAACCCGCCGAGCAGGAGCGTCAGGACGCACAGGACCACCAGCGGGACCCGCTGCCGGCGTGGTTCTCCTTCGCGAGCCCCGGGCTTTCCCGTTTCGGGCTTTCCCGTTTCGGGCTTTTGCTTTACGGGCTTTTGCTTTACGGGCTTTTCTTTTACGGGCTTCGCCGCCGGTCGCCGCGCGGGCCGTGGCGCGGGCTCGGTCAGGACGGCGACAGGGATGGTGGGGGCGGCCGGCTGCTCGGCGCGGGCGCGGCGGCGGCGCTGCCGGTTGAGGTGGTGGCGGGGCGTCGGCATGGTGCGGTGTCCTTTCGGGTGCTGGCGGCTCTCGCGGGCGGTCGGCGCGGCCCGGTCAGCCGCCCGCCGTGCCGCCCACGGGGGCCTGCCCCAGACCGCTGAGCTTCCACTGGCCGTCGGTGCGGGTGAGTTCGCCGAGCATGCGGCTGTCCTTGTCGGTGGACCTGGCGTCCGGCGTGGTGACGGTGACCCGCAGGGCGACCAGCAGCCGGGCCCGCCCCGAGCGGTCGTCGAGCTCGGTGACGGCGCCCGACAGCACGCGGGCCGTGGTCACCGTCTTCGCCGCCTTCACCTGGCCGGCGAACTCCTCCCGTCCGTCGACGAGTTGCTCGTGCAGCTCGCCGGTGGTCGAGGACTCCCAGAGGTCGAGTCCCTGGTCCACCCGCCGGTGGTCGAGCGTGTTCAGGTTCTGCACCGCCTGCTCCCCCGCCGCGAGCGCCCGGTCGCGCTCGGCGGCGTAGGCGGCGGAGCCGTCGTGGGCCGCGGCGTACCAGCCCTGGCCGGTCCAGGCCGCGAAGCCGCCCGCGACGAGGGTGAGCGCGAGGGCCACGGCCAGGGCCGGCCGGGCACCGGCCGGGGTGCGGACCGCGCGTGTCATGGGGTGCTCCCGTCTCCCGCCCAACGTCAGCGGGCCTTGATGTCGGTGATCCGCCACCGGTCGTCCTGGAACCGGGCGGTGACGGTGAGCTGGGCCGCCGCGGCGGTGGCGGCGCCCTTGTCCCGGCGCGACACCTGGTCGAGGAAGACGAGGAGGCGGGCGCTGTCGCCGTCGAGTTCGATCACGCCGGTGCGGACGGCCTGGGTGGCGAGGGTGATGCGCTGCTCGACCAGGCTCTCGCGGACCCGGGCGAAGAGGTCGGTGTACTGGCGGGCGGCGCGGCCGGCGAGGACGGTCCCGGCGGAGCGTTCGGCGGCGTCGGAACTGGTGGGCGTGTAGGAGAAGATCCGGGCCAGGCCCTCGCCGACGTCGCCGCCGACGCGGGTGGTGGCGGCGGTGTCGGTGAGCGCCTGGTTGCGCGCCGACGGGGTGGAACGCAGCTGGTGGGCGCCGAGGAAGAAGGCGCCGCCGGCGAGGAGGAGGGCGGTGACGGCGGCGGGGACGACGGCCCTGCGCCACCGGGGGGCGGTGGAGCGGCCGGTGTCGTCGCCGGCGGCCTCGATCGCGGTATCGGTCGCGGTAGCGGGCTCGGGCTCGGTGGTGGTCTCGGGCTCGGTCACTCGGTCTTCTCCGCTTCTGCCACGGGAACCGCGCTGAGCGCCGCCACCCTCCAGGTGTGCTCACCGGTGCGGTTCAGGATCGCCTCCAGGCGCTTGCGGTCGGTGGTCGGGGCGCCCGATCCCCGGGGGGTGACGTCCACGCGTACGGTCGCGATGAGCTTCGCCGTACCGGCCCGGGTGTCGAGGGCGGTGAGCGCGGCCTCGGTGACGGTGGCCCGGGCGGAGGCGCCCACCGTGGGCTCGGTGCGGCCCAGTTCGGTGGCGAGCGGGCCGGTTGCGGCGTCGCGCCAGGCGGCGATGCCGGCCTCGGCGCGCTCGCGGGTGGAGGCGTCGAGGGTGTTCAGGACGGTGAGGCGCTGCCGGCCTTCGGCGAGGGCGGTGTCGCGTTCGCGGCCGAAGGAGAGCTCCTGGTCGGTGCGGGCCTGGGTGTAACTCCAGGCTCCGGCGCCGCAGAAGCCGAGGGCGACGGCGAGGGCGCCGGCGGAGAGGACCCCGGCCCGCTTCACCGCTCGCTCCCGGTGCCGAGGCCGAGGAGTCCGGCCATGTCCGTCGGGCCGTCGGACTGGCCGGGGAGCGAGAGCGCGCCGGGCAGCGGCTGCGGTGTGCCGGGCCCCGTGCGGGCCTGCGGGAGCAGGGTGGCGGGGCGGGGCGGGACGGGTGCGGCGTCGCCCTTGGGGGCGTGCGCGGAGCCGCGTACGTTGATCCCGGACGCGGCGGAAGTCGTGCAGGCGGCGCCGGTGTTGAGGGCGGGCGCGGTGCCGAGGTCGAGGCCGTTGCGGTAGCGGGTGGCGCCGTAGCCGGAGGTGCAGGGCAGCGGCTTGAAGAAGGTGACGGCCATGCCGATGTTCAGGCGGCCGCCGTCGACGGCGGTGGCTCCGGCCGAGACGGCCGCGGGGTAGGTCACCAGCAGTTCCTCGATGCCGCGCTGGCGGGTGAGGGCGATCTCCGAGGTGGTGAGGAGGTTGGCGAGGACGACGCCGAGGCTGGGGTCGAGGTCGTCGAGGAGCCCGCTGACCTGGCCCGCCGCGTCGGGGGTGACGGTGAGGAGGCGGCGCAGGTCGGCGTCGGAGCCCTTGAGGGTGGCGGCGAGGGTGCGGGCGCCGGTGGCGAAGTCCCGGATGGCGCGGCTCTCGTCGGCCTGGGTGCGCAGGACGACCTCGCCGTCCCGGATGAGCCGGGTGGTGACCGGCAGGGACCGGTCGGCGGCCTGGACGAAGGCGCTGCCGCTGTCGAGGAGGACCTGGAGGTCGTCGCCGTGTCCCTCGAACGCCTTGCCGAGTTCGTCGACGACGGTGCGGAGGGAGTCCAGGGGGACGGAGCGGGCGAGGTCGTCCATGCTGGCGAGCACGTCGGTGACGGGGGCCGGCACCTGGGTGTCGGTCTCCTCGATGCGGGCGCCGTCGGCGAGGAAGGGGCCGCCGTCGCTCGCGGGGCGCAGGTCGATGTACTGCTCGCCGACGGCGGAGAGTCCGGCGACGACGGCCTGCGCGTCGGCGGGGATCCGGGGGGCCGACTTCTTGATGCGGAGTTCGGCGACGACGCCGTCGGCGGTGAGGTCGATGGCGCCGACGCGGCCCACGGAGACGCCCCGGTAGGTGACGTCGGAGTGCGGGAAGAGGCCGCCCGTGCGGGCGAGATGGACCCGGACGGTGTAGTGGTCGGCGATGCCGACGTAGCGGCCGAGGTCCGCGTAGCGGACGCCGACGAAGCCGAGGACGGTGACGGCGATGACGAGGAACGCGAGGTTCTTCAGCCGTACGGTGCGGGTGATCACCGGTGCTCGCCTCCGTCGTTCGGTGTGAGGGCCGGCAGGGGCAGCGGGGACTCCGTGCCCCGGTCGGCGCCCTGGCGCCGCGCGGCGGGCGCGTTCGGGTCCGTCGGGGTGGGCGTGGGGGTGGGCGGGGGGTCGGTCCTGGGGACGAGCGGCGGGATCACCTCGGTGCCGGGTTCGGCCGCGAGGTGCAGATAGGTGTTGAGGTAGTCGCCCTTGATGCCCTTCATCACCTCGTCGGTGAAGGGGTAGGTCAGCAGGACCTGGAGCGATTCGGGCAGGTCGGCGCCGGCGTCCGCGAGCGCGGTCAGGGTCGGGGCGAGGGCCTTGAGGTCGGCGACCATGTCCTTCCTGCTCGCCTCTACGGTGGAGACGGCGACGCCGGACAGGGTGTCGAGGGCGCGGAGCATGGTGATGAGGGAGCCGCGCTGTTTCTCCAGCGTCTTCAGGCCGGGTGAGAGGTCGGTGAGGACGGTGCCCACGTCCTTCTTGCGGCCGGCGAGGGTGGCGGAGAGGCGGTTGAGGCCGTCGAGGGCGCGGGTGATGTCGCCGCGGTGCGCGTCCAGGTCCGTGACGAGGGTGTCGACCCGCCGGAGCATGGAGCGGACCTGGGGTTCGCGTCCGCCGAGGGCCGCTTCGAGTTCGCGGGTGATGGTCTTGAGCTGGTTGACGCCGCCGCCGTTGAGGAGCAGGGAGAGGGCGCCGAACACCTCCTCGACCTCGGTGTCACGGCTGGTGCGGGCCAGCGGGATGACGCTGCCGTCGGTGAGCCGGGCGCCGGTGTCCCGGCGGGCGGCGGCCTGCCGGACGCCGCTCGCGGACGGGCCGGTCGGGGCGACCAGCTGGACGTACTTCTCGCCGAGGAGGCTGGACTGTTCGACGCGGGCGCCGGCGTCGGCGGGCAGCCGGACGTCGCCGTTGATCTCCAGGGTGACGCGGGCGGACCAGGTGCCGGGGTCCAGTTCGATGGCGCTGACGCGGCCGACGGCCACGTCGTCGACCTTCACCGCGGACTGCGGCACCAGGCTGAGGACGTCGGCGATCTCGGCGGTGACCGTGTAGGGGTGGTCGCCGAGGTCGGCGCCGCCGGGCAGCGGCAGGTCCTGGATGCCGTCGAAGCGTACGGACGGCGTGGGGAGCGCGCCGAGGGCGAGGGCCAGGCCGAGGCCGAGGGCGACCGCTCCGGCGGCTCCGGCGCCGGCGGCCCTGGCCGAAGGCAGGCGGGGGCGGATCACCGGTCCTCCTCTGCGGGGCTGGTGGGCGTGCCGCTGCTCGCGGAGGCCCCGGTCACGGGCAGCGGCAGCAGCGGTCCGCCCATGCTGATCTCGTTGAGGTTGGCGCGGCCGTGCAGGGTGCGGGTGTCCTTGTCGTAGGCGCCGACGAGGTTGCCGGCGGCGAGCGGGGCGACGTCGAGGGCCTCGACGAGGGAGGCGCGCTGGTCGACGAGGGTCTGCGTCAGGGGGACGAGCCGGTCGACGTTCTTCTTCAGTTCGCCGCGGTTGTCCTTGATGAAGGTCTTGACCTGGGCGAGGGCCTTGCCGAGTTCCTTGAGGGCGGCGGCGAGGTCGTCCTTGTTCTCGGCGAAGTAGCCGACGACCTCGTCGAGGCGTTCCTGCGCGGTGCGGACGTCGCCGTCCTTCTCCTTCAGCATGGTGGTGAAGGTCTGGAGGTTCCCGAGGGTGGCGAAGAGCTCGGCGCTGTTGCCGTCGAGGGTCTTGGCGGCCTTGCCGAACCGGTCGATGGAGCCGCCGATGGCGGCGCCGTTCCCCTTGAGGTTCCTGGCGCCGGTGTCGAGGAGCGCGGAGAGGGCGCCGGTGGAGTTCGCGCCGTCGGGGCCGAGCGCCCGGCCGAGGTCGGTGATGGAGGCGTAGAGCTGGTCGATCTCGACGGGGGTGCGGTTGCGCGCGGCGGGCAGCTCGGCGCCGTCGTCGAGGGCGGGGCCCGAGGTGTAGGCGGGGGTGAGCTGGACGTAGCGGTCGGCGACGATGCTGGGGGCGACGACGAGGGCGCGGGCGTCGGCGGGGACGCGGACGCCCTCGTCGAGGCGGAGCTCCACCCGTACGCGGGTGCCCTGGGGCTCCACGGACTCGACCTCGCCGACGCGGACGCCGAGGACGCGCAGGTCGGAGCCGGCGTAGATGCCGATCGCCCGGTCGAAGTAGGCGGTGACGCGGATCCCTTCGTCGTCGAGGGCGCGGACGGCGACGAGACCGCAGGCGGCGAGCACCGCGAGGGCGAGGCCGGCGACGAGGGGTCTTCTGGTCCTGTTCATCGTGCGCCGCTCCCCTTCGCCGTCGTCTTCTGCTTCGGCGGCACGCATCCGGTCGTGGGCGGGGTGCCCTCGGGCAGGTAGCCGCGGGGCACCACGCCGCAGAGGTAGCTGTCGAACCAGCGGCCGCTGCCGAGGGTGTTGCCGACGAGGCGGTAGTACGGGCCGACCAGGGCGAGCGTCTTGTCGAGCTGGCCGCTGTTCTTCTCCAGGACCGCGGTGACCCTGCCGAGGGCCTTCAGCGTCGGGCCGAGCCGGCGGTCGTTGTCGGCGACGAGGCCGCCGAGTTCGGTGCCGAGGGCCCGGCTGCCCTTGAGGAGGGCGCGGATGGCGTCGCGGCGCTTGCTCAGCTCGCCGAGGAGGGAGCCGCCGTCCTCCAGGAGGAGTTCGAAGCTGGACTTCTTCTCCTTGAGGGTCGCGGTGAACCTCTCGCTGTTCCGGAGGAGCCGGGCGAGTTCGGTGTCGCGCTTGGAGACGGTCCTCGACAGTGCGGAGAGGCCGTCGACGGCGCTGCGGACGTGCGGCGGCGAGTTCTCGAAGGTCTCGGAGATCGTCCGGAAGCTCTCCGCGAGCTTCTTCGTGTCGAGGTCGTCGATGGTGCCGCTGAGGTCCTGGAACGCCTGCGTCACGTCGTACGGGGAGGTGGTGCGCGACAGCGGGATGCGGGTCCCGGGGTCCTGGCTCGCGGTGCCCAGCGGGTCGAGGGCCAGGTACTTCTCGCCGAGCAGGGTCTTGATGGCGATGGCGGCGGTCGACCGGTCGCCGACCCAGGCGTCGCCGACCTCGAAGGTCACCTTCACCTTGGGGCCGTCGAGGCTGACGCCGGTGACCTCGCCGACCTTGACGCCGGCGATCCTGACCTCGTCGCCGGTGTCGAGGCCGGCGGCCTCGGAGAAGTCGGCGCTGTAGGCGGTGGCGCCGCCGCCCAGGGGCAGCCGTTCGACGTGGTACGCGAGGGTGGCCAGGAGGCCGAGGAGGAGCAGCCCGACGACGGCGACGGCGACGGGGTTGCGTTCCTTGACGGGTCTGATCCGGAAGGGCGTCCTCATCCGCGGCACCTCGGTTCGGTCACGGCGATGCCGGTCGGCGGCTTCGAGCCGTCGGAGGTCTTCACGCCGGTCACGCGCGCCTCGCAGAGGTAGAGGTTGAACCAGGATCCGTAGGAGGAGAGGCGGGCGAGGGCGGTCATCTTGTCGGGGGTCCGGGCGAGGAACCGTTCGAGGGCGGGGGTGTGGTCGGCGAGGGTGCCGGAGAGCCGGCCCAGTTCGGAGATGTCCTTCTTGAGGGGGGCGCGGGCGTCCTGGAAGAGGCCGGCGGTGGTGGTGGTGAGGTCGCCCATGGCCTGGACGGCCTCGCCGAGCGGTTTGCGGTCGGTGTCGAAGCCGGTGACGACCTTCTGGAGGGTGACGACGAGGTCCTCGAAGCCGGCCTCGCGGTCGTTGAAGGTGGTGAGGACGGTGTTGAGGTGGGTGACGACGTCGCCGATCACCTTGTCCTTGGCGGCCACCGTCCGGGTGAGGGAGCCGATGTGGCGCAGCAGGCTGTCGACGGTGCCGCTCTCGCCCTGGAGGACCTGGACGAGCGAGCCGGCGAGGTCGTTGACGTCGGCGGGCGACAGGCCCTCGAAGAGCGGCTTGAAGCCGTTGAAGAGCAGGGTGAGGTCGAGGGCGGGGGTGGTGCGGTCGAGCGGGATGGTCGCGCCGTCGTCGAGGGTGCCGGTCAGGTCGCCGCTGCCGCGGCCGAGGGAGACGTACCGCTGGCCGACCATGTTGAGGTACTTGACGGCGGCGGTGGCGGAGCGGGGCAGGGTGCGGTCCTCGCGGACCGTGAAGGTGACCTGGGCGGTGCGGCGCTCCACGACGCGGACGTCGGTGACCTCGCCGACCTTCACGCCGGCGATGCGTACCGAGTCGCCGGCGACGAGTCCGGTGACGTCGGTGAACAGGGCCTTGTAGGAGCGGGTGGCGGAGCCGACGCCGGTGTCGGCGATGCTGAGGCCGAGGACGGTGGTGGCGACCGCCGTGACCAGGACGAAGGCGAGGGACTTGAGGACGGTGCCGGTGAGCGGCCGTCGCTTCATCGGAGGGTCACCTCCGCTCCCCGGAAGGCGGGTCCCGCGAGCAGGCTGCTCCAGTCCGGCAGCTCCCCGGCCGGCCGCTGTGCGGCGGGGGCGAGGAGTTCGGTGACGAGGTCGTTCTCCTGCGGGGAGTTGGCGGGCCCGAGGTCCTGGTCGGCCGCGGCGGAGGCGCGGGCGGCGGGGGCGGCCGGGACGCCGAGGTAGGGCACCGGGTGGCAGCGGGGGCCGCCGCCGGAGCCGTACCGGGGGGTGTCGCGGCCGGGGAGGTAGGCGCCGCGCGAGGGCACGGTGGTGACGTCCACGTGCAGTCCGGGCCGGTCGGTGCCCTTGCCGAGCGCCTTGTCCATGGCGGGCACGAACTGGGCGAGGGTGCGCAGGGTGCAGGGGAAGGACGAGGAGTACTCCGCGAGCAGCTCCAGGGTGGGCCGGCTCTTCGCGCTGAGCCGGATGATCGTGTCCTTGTTCTTCCGCAGGAAGGCGGTCAGGTCCTGGGCGGTGCGGGTGGTGGCGCCGAGGGTGCCGGCGAGCGCCGCCTCCTGCTCGGCGAGGGTGCCGCTGGTGGTGGTGAAGTCGGTGAGCGCGGTGAGGATGTCCGGGGCGGCGTCCGCGTAGAGGTGGCTGACCTTCACGAGCTGTTTCAGATCCCGGGTGAGGGCGGGCAGTTGGGGGTTGAACCGCTTGAGGTGGCTGTCGAGGCGGGCGAGCGTGTCGCCGAGCTTCTCGCCGCGTCCTTCGAGGGCCTGGGAGACGGCGGACAGGGTGGCGGACAGCTTCTGCGGCTGGACGGCGGTGAGCAGGGGCAGGACGTCGTCGAGGACCTGCTGGAGCTCGACGGCGTTGCCGGAGCGGTCCTCGGGGATGACGGCGCCGGGGGCGAGCGGTTCCGGGGAGGGGTTCGCGGGCGGTACGAGGGCGATGAACCGCTCGCCGAAGAGCGTCGTGGGGAGCATCTGGGCGCGGACGTCGGAGGGGACGTGGCCGAGGGCTCCGGGGCGCAGGGCGAGGGTGAGCCGGGCGCCGTCGCCGGTGGCGTCGATGGCGCGGACCTCGCCGACGACGACGCCGCGCAGTTTCACCTCGGCGCCGAGGTGCATCTCGTTGCCGACGCTGCCGGTCTCGATCGTGACGGGGTCGGAGTCGGTGAACCTCTTCTCGTAGACGGCGACCGCCAGCCAGGCGAGCAGCGCGGGGACCAGCAGGAAGACGACGCCGGCGGACCGGCGGCGCAGGGTCTGTCCTCGTGGAGCGTTCATCTCACCCCGCCACCTTCACGGTCGTGGTCGCGCCCCAGAGGGCCAGCGACAGGAAGAAGTCGGTGACGCTGATCAGCACGATGGCGTTGCGCACGGACCGGCCGACGGCGATGCCGACGCCGGCGGGGCCGCCGGAGGCGCGGAAGCCGTAGTAGCAGTGGGCGACGATCACCATCACGCTGAAGATCAGCACCTTGAGCATCGAGAGCAGGACGTCGGTGGGCGACAGGAACAGGTCGAAGTAGTGGTCGTACGTGCCCTGGGACTGTCCGTTGAAGAGGACCGTGACGGAGCGGGAGGCCAGGTAGGAGGAGAGCAGGCCGATCGCGTAGAGCGGGACGATGGCGACGACGCCGGCGATGATGCGGGTGGTGACCAGGTAGGGCATGGAGCGGATGCCCATGCCTTCGAGGGCGTCGACCTCCTCGTTGATGCGCATGGCGCCGAGCTGGGCGGTGAAGCCGGCGCCGACGGTGGCGGAGAGGGCGAGGCCGGCGACGAGCGGGGCGATCTCGCGGGTGTTGAAGTAGGCGGAGACGAAGCCGGTGAAGGCGGCGGTGCCGATCTGTTCGAGGGCGGCGTGGCCCTGGAGGCCGACGACGGTCCCGGTGAAGAGCGTCATCGCGATCATGACGCCGATGGTGCCGCCGACGACGCCGAGGCCGCCGGAGCCGAACGCGACCTCGGCGAGCAGGCGTTGGACTTCCCTGAGGTAGCGGCGCAGGGTCCGGGGGACCCAGAGCAGGGCCCTCACGTAGAACAGGAGCTGGTCGCCGGAGCGGTCGAGCCAGACGAAGGGGGAGGCCATCCTCCTCAGCCTCCCTTCGGCGGGACGATCTGGAGGTAGAGGCCGGTCAGCACCATGTTCACGAAGAACAGCAGCAGGAAGGTGATGACGACGGCCTGGTTGACGGCGTCGCCGACGCCCTTGGGGCCGCCGCGGGGGTTGAGTCCCCGGTAGGCGGCGACGATGCCGGCGATGAACCCGAAGATCAGGGCCTTCAGCTCGCTGATGTACAGGTCGGGGAGCTGGGCGAGGGCGGAGAAGCTGGAGAGGTAGGCGCCGGGGGTGCCGCCCTGGAGGACGATGTTGAAGAAGTAGCCGCCCAGGGTGCCGACGACGGAGACCATGCCGTTGAGGAGGACGGCGACGGCCATGGTGGCGAGGACCCGGGGGACGACGAGCCGCTGGACCGGCGAGACGCCCATGACCTCCATCGCGTCGAGTTCCTCGCGGATCTTGCGGGAGCCGAGGTCGGCGCAGATCGCCGAGCCGGCGGCGCCGGCGATGAGGAGGGCGACGATGAGGGGGCTGGCCTGCTGGATGACGGCGAGGACGCTGGCGCCGCCGGTGAACGACTGGGCGCCCAGCTGCTGGGTGAGCGAGCCGACCTGAAGGGCGATCACGGCGCCGAAGGGGATGGAGACGAGGGCGGCGGGCAGGATGGTGACGCTCGCGACGAACCAGAACTGCTCGACGAACTCCCGGAACTGGAAGGGCCTGCGGAAGACGGCCCGGCCGACCTCGGCGGCCAGGGCGAAGAGCCGGCCGGTCTGCCGCAGCGCGCCGCCGATCACGAGCCGCCGCCGGTGGTCGGTATCGGGACGGTGGGTGCGGCGGCGTGCTGCGCGTAGGTCGCCTCGATGGCGGCGCGGGCGGCGGGCGGCAGCGTGTCGAGCATGGCGAGGACGCGCTGCCGGCGGCGGACGACGGCGGCGCGCGGGGGCAGTCCGGGCGAGGGCTCCAGCTGGGGGACGAGGGCGCGGGGCGTGGCCGGCGGGGTGCTGACGGCGGCGTCGGCCTCGGCGGCCAGCGTGGCGGCGTCCTTCTCCTCGGACATGCCGATGGGGCCTTCGCGGCGTCCGGCGAGGAACTGGGTGACGACCGGTTCCTCGCTGGTGAGGAGGACCTCGCGGGGCCCGAAGGTGACGAGTTCGCGCCGGAAGAACATCCCCATGTTGTCGGGGACGGTGGCGGCGATGTCGAGGTTGTGGGTGACGATCAGCATGGTCGCGTCGATCCGCGCGTTGAGGTCGATCAGCAGCTGGGAGAGGTAGGCGGTGCGGACCGGGTCGAGTCCGGAGTCGGGTTCGTCGCAGAGCACGATCTGCGGGTCGAGGACGAGCGCGCGGGCCAGGCCGGCGCGCTTGCGCATGCCGCCGCTGATCTCGCCGGGGAGCTTGCCCTCGGCGCCGAGCAGGCCGACGAGGTCGATGCGCTCCATGACGATCTTCCGGATCTCGGACTCGCGCTTGCGGGTGTGCTCGCGCAGCGGGAAGGCGATGTTGTCGAAGAGCGTCATCGAGCCGAAGAGGGCGCCGTCCTGGAACATGAGACCGAAGAGCTTCCGGGTCTCGTAGATGTCCCGTTCGGGGCTGCGGAGCATGTCGACGCCGTTGATGAGGACCCGGCCCCGCTGGGGTTTGAGCAGTCCGATGAGCGATTTCAGGAAGACGGTCTTTCCGGTTCCGGACGGTCCGAGCATGACGCTCACCTCTCCGGCCGGCAACGTCAGCGACACGTCCTGCCAGATGTTCTGCTTGCCGAAGGACATGGTCAGCCCCTCGACGACTACTTCGATTCCCATCCCACCTCCAGCAGACGTGCGGGGCGCGTGCGCCGCGGGCGCACGGTAGGCCGTTCTGGATCACCCGGACAATAGGTGTGGCGCATATTCATTGATCCGCTCCCGCGTTTGTCACCGCGCAGACAAAGTCAGCGGTCGTTCTTGTCTCCGCCGCGACAGAATGCCGCGCCGACCTGCGGCTGAGCATCGACTCCCGGGAACGCTACGGCCGAGTAACCTCGCTGGGCAATACCGGATCCGGAGTTTTCGCGGAACAGGGGCGAACGGCAGGGGACTTATCAGGCCGGAGACAATGCGGTGGGCGTTTTTGTCACGCGCCGGAGAAGTGTCGCAAGTTGACCGACGGACACCCTTCCCGACCTCGTACGATCGATCAGAATTGTCGACATTACGCACTCCGGAACCAAGCGGATTCCCGCCACCGCTCACCCTCTTGACAGGCATTAAGGCGTCTTCAAAGAATCATGGTTCACGGCATTGTTCGGCTAAGTTTCCCGCAAGTAACGTCTTTTTCGCGGCGGGAGGACGGCCGGTTCGCCGGCCGTTCCCTCCCCGTCGAGGCACCCCCACCGAAGCACCCTCTGCCGGTCGATCCCCAAGGAGAGTCCCCGAGCCATGAAGAAGACCACCAGAAACCTGGCCGTCGTCGCGGGAGCCGCCGCCTCCGCGTTCGCCCTCGCCGTCAGCCCCGCCTCCGCGGTGGCCTCGACGGTCTGGACCGTCACCCCCTCGCCGGCCAGCTTCACCGCGGTCAACAGCGGGAACATCGTCCTCAGCGTCAACGGCATCGCCATGACGTGTACGAAGTCGAACGCCGCGGGCACCATGCAGAGCGCCACCGGCAACCCGGCCACCGTCGGCTCCATCAGCACCATGGTCTTCGGCGCCAGCGGCGTGCCCTGCACCAGCGTGCTGGGCAACGTCGTCACGACCCCGACCACCCCGTGGGCCGTGAAGGTGTACGACTACACCGCCTCGACCGGCGTCTCCAAGGGCTACATCGACAACGTCGACGCCAAGGTGACCGTCGGCGCCTGCGTCTTCCGCGTCACGGGCAAGGCGTCCGGCACGTACACCAACTCCTCGGGCACGCTCGCCGTCAACAGCGCGGCCGGCGAGCTCACCGTCGTCTCCGCGACCAACTGCGGCAGCGCCGTGCCGGTCGGCTCCAAGCCGACCTTCAAGGGCAACTACCTGGTCAAGGTGGCCAACACCACCACCATCCCGAAGATCGTCGGCTCCAACCCGTAAGGGACCCGGACCCCGCGTCCGTCCGGCCGGCACCCCCGGCCGGGCGGGCGCGGCCCTGTCCGCGCCCTTCGCCGGCCGCTTCCCCCGCCGGCGCACGAACGACCCGAGCGGAGCACCCGATGAGAGGCCCCGGGCCCACCCCCCGATCCACCCGCGCCCGCGTGCGCGGTGCGACGATCGCCGCGTTCGTGGCGCTCGCCCCCCTGCTGCCGGCCGCGGCCGTCGCCGTCGGGACGCTGAAGGTCGACGCCGCGCTGCCCTATGTCTGCGACCTGCCCTCGGGACCGCAGCCCGCGACGCTGCGCGTCACGGCGGCGTTCCCCGAACGGGCCGCCGTGGGCGAGGAGATCCGGCCCGCCGACGTGACCACGACGGTGGAGCTCCCGGCGGCGGCCGTGGCCGACCTCACCGCGCTCCGGGCCGCTACCGTGCGGGCCGAGACCCGGCTGACGGTGGGCGTGGCCCAGAACGAGCGGCGCACCGAGGTCACCTGGAGCGGTACGGCGGAGCCCGTGGCCGTCCCCGCCGAAGGGCCCCTCACGCTCGCCACGAGCGGCGACGTGCCGTCCCTGACGACGGACAGCGCCGGCGGACTGGTCCTCACCGCCGGCGGACTCGCCCTCGGCCTCGCCCCCAGCACCGCCGACGGCGCGGCCACCACCCCCGCGTCCCTCTCCGTCACCTGCGTCCCCGGCCCGGACGCGGAGGGCCGGACCCGGCTCGCCGAGGTCCCGGTCGGCACCGCCACCGGCGAACCGGGCACCCCGCCGGTCACGCCCGTCCCGCCCTCCTCGTCCGCACCGTCCTCCCCCGCCACCCCGTCCGCCCCGTCCCCCTCCTCGGGCCTCCCGCTGCCGCCGCTGCCGTCGGACCGGACGCCCCCCGCGGGGACGGGAGCGAGCGACGGCACGGTCCCGCTCCCCGGCCCGAGGACGCCGGACGCCGGGCCGCGGACCGAGCAGGGCCTCACGCCGGCCGACGAGCCCACGCCCGGCGCTCCCGAGCCCCGGCCCGCCGCGCCGCCCTGCGTCACCGAGAAGCCGACCCCGATGTCCCTCTCGGCGTACATCACCGGCTACTCCAACGTGCGGAAGCTGAACGGCGCCGCCCGCATCCCGCTGACCTGCGTCCTGCTCGAACAGGGCCTGCCACAGTTCGAGGTGAGGCCGGACGGGAGCATGCACGTCGTCACCCCGGCGACGGGCCGCCTCTACCACCTCGGGCGCAAGGAGACCCCGCCCTTCGAGGCCACCTTCGTGACCTTCGGCTTCGCCCCGACCAAGGCGACCCTGGTCCTGGAGCAGGCCGGCCCCCTCAGCGTCATCTCGGACGTGCTGCTCATCTTCCCCACCAACGTCCTGACGACGCACGTGCGGGTCCCGCTGACGCTGCGCGTCCTCGACGTCGAGGTGAACGGCACCCGGCTGGACGTCGGCCGGTCCTGCCGCACCGAGGGGCCGCTCTCCTCCCCCGAACCGGAGCCCGCCAAGTACCCCGGCGACCATCTGGTGCTCGTCGGCAAGGGGAGCCAGACCGTCCCCGACCCGCCGGTCGGCTATATCCTCACCGGCGGCGGTCCGCTCACCGGCGAGGTGACCATCCCCGCCTTCAAGGGGTGCGGCGCCGACGGCGAGGACCTCGACCGGCTCCTGACCGCCGCCATCTCCGGGCCCGGCAACCACATCAGGCAGATCCAGGGCAGCACCTGCTCCGTGGGCGTCGAGTCACCCCCGATGGAGTTCTGCACCCAGGACCTCCAGCCCCGCCAGGTCCCGAAGCCCGAGCGCTGACCCGCTGATCCGCGCCGTCTTCCGCCCTTCGCCCCCTTCCACCGAAAGGCCTCCGCCATGCCCGTCGTCACCGCCCGTACGAAGCTGGCCACCGTCGCCGCCCTGACCGCCCTCGGCGCCTTCGCCTCCATGGGCTCGGCCACCGCGGCCGCCCCGGTGCTGAACGGCGGCTGGGCGCCGTCCACCCGCTGTCCGGTCGACGCCGCCCCGATGCTCGCCTCGGACGGCCTCGACCGGTCGCCGCAGTGCGTCGTCTCGTACTCCCTCAGCGGCTCCATCAAGCTGGGCAACACCACGGTGACGACCGGGAGGACCAACCTCCAGATGGGTGTCGTGCAGAACGCCGACGGCACCAACGCGGTCGTCGGGCCCGCCGGCGGCGCGCTCGTCGCCGACTCCGCGACCGTCCCCGGCGGGCTGATGGGCCTGATGTGTCCGAGCGACATCCCCTTCGTCACCGACATCTGCCGGCAGCTGTCGGACGCGAGCCTCAACAAGATCACCGCCACCATGGAGTCGGTCGGCAGCCCCTCGAACTTCGACCAGATCGCGGGCGTCCTCACCGACCAGCCGATCGTCACGATCCCGGTCCGCATCCGGCTGCAGAACCCGTTCCTCGGCGACAACTGCTACATCGGGACGAAGGCCGACCCCATCCTGCTCCGCCCCAAGAACCTCGACGCGCCCGAGTTCGGCGTCGCCCGCTTCGACGGCGACGGCACCGCGAACGAGGAGGGCGACATGAGCCGCCTCGACCTCCTCGGCGCCACCCAGTACGACGACTCCTTCGCCGTCCCCGGCGCCAGCGGCTGCGGCCTCGGGTGGTTCGGCATCATCGACGCGGCGGTCAACCTGAAGACCGGCCTGCCCTCCGCCGCGGGCCGGAACAGGCTCACGCTCAACGACACGCAGACCTTCCTGACCGGCCTGTTCGCGCCCGGCGTCGTCGCCCCCGAGGCCGGCAAGGTCTTCTCGCAGAACTGGCACTCGGCCGTCAACTAACGGCCACCCAGGGGTGATTACCGGCCGACTCGGCCACCCACCCCCTCCGCTGAGAGCTGAGTCTTGCTCAACTTGTGTACACCACACATCAGTTGCCCTAGCTTTCAGCAGTCCACATCGGTACGTACCTGACGGTTCCTGCGGCGCCCGCCCTCCACGGCGGGCGCCGCAGCGCCGCTCCCCCACCGGTCACGTAGCAGAGCAAGGGATCGGTCCATGCCCTCAGTCGCCCAGTCACCGGAGCTCGGTGAGCCGCTCGATCCGCTGCCCCGCGAGTTCGCCGCCCTGATGAGACCGGAGATCCCGGGCCTCATCAAGGAGATCGGCGTGGAGATCGAGCGCGCCTACCCCGTGTACGCCCACCTCTTCAACGGGCCCCACTCGGACGCCATCCGCCAGGGCGTGGAGCAGGCCCTGGCCGCCTTCGTGGACCGCGTCGACCACCCCGGGACGAAGTCCGCCCTCCGCGACGAACTCCTGCGCCAGTTCGGCCGGGTGGAGGCGTACGAGGGGCGGGACCTCGACACGTTACAAGGCGCCTACCGGCTCGGCGCCCGGATCGCGCTGCGCCGGGCCAAGAGCATCGGGCGCACCTACAACCTCTCCCCCACCCTGATCCTGGCCTTCGCGGACGCCCTCTTCGCGTACGTGGACGAGCTGGAGGCCCTCTCCCGGGAGGGGTACGTCACCGTCCAGGGCCGCGCGGTCTCCGACGTGGCCGCGCTGCGCAGGAAACTGCTCCACCTCGTCGTCGCCGGGCCGCCGCTGCCCCGCGCGACCATCGCCGAGCTCTGCCAGAAGGCGTCCTGGCAGCTCCCCGCCGAGTGCACCCTGGTCGCCCTCCGGCCGCCCGCCACGGGTGTCCTCCCGGCGCGGCTCGACCGGGACGTCCTCGCCGACCTCAGCCTGCCGCACCCCCACCTGCTGGTCCCCGGCGCGCTGACCGCCGAACGCCGGGCGATGCTCGACGCCGCGCTGGCCGGCACGCCCGCCGTCCTCGGCCTGACCGTGCCCACCGCGCAGGCCGCCCACTCGCTGCGCTGGGCCCGGCGGGTCCTCCGGCTGATCGACGAGGGCATCGTCCCGGACGCCACCGCGGTGGCCTGCGAGGACCATCTGACGACCCTGTGGCTGCTCGCCGACCCGGCCCTGACGGACCAGCTCGCCCGGCGCGAACTGGCCCCGCTCGACGGCCTGTCGGGCACCCGGCGGGAGCGACTGGTCGAGACCCTGCGGGTGCACGTCTCCACCCGGGCCCCCGCCGAGCAGGTCGGCGAGCTGCTCGGCGTCCACGCCCAGACGGTCCGCTACCGGCTGCGGAACCTCGACAACCACTTCGGCGACCGGCTCCTGGACCCCGACCGCCGCTTCGCCCTGGAGGCGGCGCTGCGCGCGCTCCACCTCCACGGCCGCAAGCTCCCGGACTAGCCCGGACCGGCCCGGACTAGCCCCTGGGGACGAGCCGGCAGCGCGCCGGGCCGACCGCCTGGAGGGTGATCGCCGGCGCCACCGGCACCTCGGTGTCGACGGCCTCGAAGCCGTGCCGCTGGAGGATCATCGCGAGCGCGATCACCGACTCCAGCATGGAGAAGTGCTGGCCGATGCAGGCCCGCGGCCCGCCGCCGAACGGGAACCAGGCGTAGCGGGGCCGGGCGGCCTCCGCCTCGGGGGTGAAGCGGTCCGGGTCGAAGCGCTCGGCGTCCTCCCAGTAGGCGGGGTGCCGGTGGGTGACCCACGGGACGACGACGACGTCGGCGCCGGCCGGGATGACGACCCCGTCGATCGTGGTCTCGGCGACGGCCCGGCGGCCCATGGCGGGCGCGGCCGGGAAGAGCCGCATCGCCTCCTTGAGGACCCGCGTCACGTACGGCAGGGCGTCGAGGTCGGCGGCGCCGGGGGTGCGCCCGCCCAGCACCCGGTCGACCTCCTCGTGGGCGCGCCGCTGCACCTCCGGGTGGCGGGCGAGCAGGTGGAGGGCGAAGCCGATCGAGGTGGCCGTCGTCTCGTGGCCGGCGACCAGGAAGACGAGGACCTGTTCGCGCAGTTCGGTGGCGTCGAAGGCGCCGTCCTCGGCGCTCTCGGCCCGCACCAGCAGGGTCAGCAGGTCGTCTCCGTCGGCGTCGGTGCGCCCGCCGGCCTTCCGCTCGGCGATGATCCGGTCGCACTCCTGGTACAGCGCCTTGTGGAGGGCGGCGGCCCGGCGGTTGCCGGGGGTGGGGAAGTCGCGTGGCAGCTTCACCGGCGAGTAGCCGCGGCGGAGCACGTACTCGCCGACGCCGGGGAAGCAGCGCTCGACGACCTCGACGGCGGAGTCCACGTCGGTGCCGAAGAGGATGCGGGCGACGGCGCGCAGCGCGAGCCGGGTCGACTCGTGGAGGACGTCCACGGAGGTGCGGCCCGCCTTCTCCCACTCGGTGAGGAGGGTGGTGACCTCGGTGGCGATGGCGTCGGCGTAGCCGTCGACGCGGCGCTTGGTGAAGAGCGGCTGGACGAGTCGGCGCTGGCGCAGGTAGTCGTCGTCCTGGCTGGTGAGCAGGCCGTTGCCGAAGGACTCGCGGATCTCCTGGTAGAAGGCGTTGTCCTTGCGGAAGTTGGCGGACTCGCCGGCGAGGACCTGCTGGGCGCCCGTGGCGGAGAAGACGACGTAGACCTGGGAGCGGGCGCCGGGCGGGCCCGCGCTGATGCGGACGACGTCGCCGTGGTCGCGCCGGGCGCGCAGGAAGGTGCCGAGCGAGTCGTTCTTCAGGTCGAACATCGAGCCGAGGACGGGCAGTCCGGTGAGGACCGGTGCTTCGGTTCGGGATGCGGTGGTCATGTGACTTCCCCCTTGGTCGCGGCGCCGTGGCGATTCTCCCGCAGGGAGGTGACCGGGCGGTAGCTTCCGCCGACGGACCGTCCGGATCTGGCCTGTTGGCCGGATCCCGGCGATTGTCGGTGGCGTCTGGGAGGCTCGGTGGCATGGACGAGAACGAGGTGGGCGAGCGCCCCGAGCTGACCCTCCAGCTCACGATCGACTGTGCGGATCCGGGCCGGCTGGTGCCGTTCTGGGCGGAGGCGCTGCGGTACGTGCCGGAGCCGCCGCCGGAGGGGTACCCGAGCTGGCGGGAGTACTGGGCGGCGTCGGGGGTGCCGGAGGAGGAGCTGGGCGACGGGGCGGGGGATCTGCCGGAGTCCCTGGTCGATCCGGCGGGGGTGGGGCCGCGGGTGTGGTTCCAGCAGGTCCCGGAGCCGAAGACGGTGAAGAACCGCGTCCACCTGGACCTGAAGGTCGGCGGCGGACGCGGGGTGCCCCTCGCGGTGGGCCGCGCGCCGGGCGCCGGGGCGGGGGGCCGGCGGTCCCCGCTCCGCGCCACCCTGGAGCGCCAGTTGACCGAACCCCCCCGCATGGGCTAAAAGC
>NZ_JBHYKM010000061.1:40931-46490 GCF_042741435.1 Streptomyces sp. NPDC058955
GCGTGGGGCTCGGGGGGGGGGGGGGGGGGGGGGGGGGCGGGGGGGGGGGGGGGGGGGGGGGGGGGGGGGGGGGGGGGGGGGGGGGGCCCCGCGCCCCCCCCCCCCCCGCGACCGTGCTGCGCGTGATGGACGAGCCGCACGGCATGGACTACTACGCGGTGGTGCTCCAGGACCCGGAGGGCAACGAGTTCTGCGTGGTGTGACCCTCCGTCCGGCGGCCCGGGTGCCGGCTCAGTCGGTGTCGCGCGGGTCGAAGGAGTCGGTGTCGACGGTGAGCGGCGCGGGGAAGGCCCCGGCGACGTCGTCCCAGCGGGTGAGCTTGAAGTCGGTGCCCTCGCGGTCGCCGTCCGCCGGGGTGGCCTCGCCGTCGTGGGTGACGAGCAGGCCCTTCGGGAAGGCGGTGCCGAGGGGCACGTTCACCACGGTGGCGCCGTCGGAGTGCTGCACCCCGTCGGTGGCCGGGCCGTCGGTGACGGCGAAGGAGCCGAGGTAGGCGTTGGCGCCCTCGCGCGCGTAGACGGCGAAGGTGTTGTCGCCCTGGCTGGAGGCGAGGACGTAGCCGGTGCCGTCGTCGCCGTGGTAGACGGTGACGCCCTCGGCGTCGGCGCTCAGGTGCGCGCCGCCGAAGCCGGGGTCGTGCGCGGTGTCGAGGACGCACTCCTCCTCGGCCTCGTCGTACGTCCACGGGGTGCCGTACTCGCGGACGCGGTCGAGGAGTTCGGGCCGCTCGAACTCCTCGTCGTCGATCCCGACCCGCCAGAGGCCGACGGCCTCCTGGGCGGCGTAGAGGACGTGCTCCTCCTGGTCGACGGCCATGCCCTCGACCTGCGGCAGCTCGCCGGGGTCGGCGCAGGGCCGCCAGGCGGTGCCGTTCGGCAGGGTGAAGGAGGTGGGCAGGTCGAGGGTGTCCTCGGTGCGGTAGCCGACCCGGCCGCCGCGGTCCTCCAGCTCCAGCAGGCGCAGCCGGCTGCGCTCGCGCTGGGAGACGACGACGTAGGCGTCGTCGCCGTCGCGGTAGGCGGTGAGGCCGTAGGAGGTGGTCTGCTCGTCGACCTCGGCCTCGCTCGCGGCGAAGACGGGCGTGACGTCGGCGGCGGTGACGTCCCGCAGCGGGGCGCGGCCGGCGGCGAGGGCGGCCGGGTCGATGGCGTAGGCGCGGATCCGGTCGCGGCCGCGGTCGCTGACGACGGCCAGGTCGGTCGGGCGGCCGTCCAGCTCGAAGCCGTAGACCAGGTCGACGTTGTTGAACCGCCCGGGGGCGGCGTCCTCGCCGGGGGCGGGCGGGGCGGCGATGTGCTGCAGTCGGCGGCCGTCGAGCCCGTAGACGTCGAGGCCGCCCTCCTTGAGGGTGCCGATGACGAGGCTGCGGCCGGGCCGCGTGGGGTCGACCCAGACGGCGGGGTCGTCCGCGTCGGCGTTGCCGCCGGCCTCGTCGTCGTACACCACGGGCGTCTCGACACGGGCGGTGACGGCGACGGGGACGGGCTGGGGGGTGGCGGGGACCGCGGCCACGACGCTGAATGCGGCGGCCAGGGCGGTCAGAGCGGAGGCGCTCACGATACTCCTCGGTAGCGTTCTCGGACGGGCCGAGACGCTACGGAGGCGGGGTGGAGCGGCCCTTGCGGACCCGTGAATTCCGAACGGCCGTACGGAACATGCCTCTAGCATCGGGCGGATGGGGACGGACATCGACGGTGTGATCGAAGTGCGCGGGGCCGACGGGCGGTGGACGGCGGGCGACTGGCTGCCCGACTGCGCGCTGGTGCGGGACAAGGACGCGCGGGAGTGCCTGTTCGGGTACGGCGGGGCGCTCCAGGTGGACCGGCCGCTGTTCGACGCGCGGGGCGTGCCGGACGGTGCCTCCGAGGACGTCCTCGACGACGAGATCAACCACAGCCACTCGTACGCCACCTGGGCCGAGGTGCAGGCCGTCGACTGGGACGCGCCGCTGAACGACCGCGCCGACGGCAACCATCTCGGGGTGTGGGTGCCGGGGCCGGACGGCGAACTCGTCCTCGACCACGTGGGCTGGGCCCCGCTCGCCGTCCTGGACGCGGCGGAGGAGCAGTTCGGCGAGGACCTGTGGCCGTGGGAGTGGCCGCCGGGCGGCGAGGTCCACCTCGACGGGGCGGTCTACCGGCCGGTGGTGTACACGCCCCGGATGTTCGCCCCGCCGGACGGCGACCGCTGGGGCCCGGTCTGGGCGATCATGCGCGACCTGGCGGCCGTCCACGGTGACGAGAACGTCCGCCTGGTCGTCTGGTTCGGCTGAGCGCCCGAGAGGGCCCGAGGGTGCCCGGCTACTTGGCGAGGGCCCGGCTGATGACCATCCGCTGGATCTCGCTCGTCCCCTCGAAGATCGTGTAGATCGCCGCGTCACGGTGCATGCGCTCGACCGGGTACTCGCGGGTGTAGCCGTTGCCGCCGAGGATCTGGATGGCCTGGGCCGTGACGCTCTTGGCGACCTCGCTCGCGTACAGCTTGGACATGGAGCCCTCGGCGTTCGTGAAAGGCTTGCCGGCGGTGGCCATCCAGGAGGCGCGCCAGACGAGCAGGCGGGCCGCGTCGATCCGGGTGGCCATGTCGGCCAGCTGGAAGGCGACGCCCTGGTTCTCGATGATCGGGCGGCCGAACTGCACGCGGGTCTTCGCGTAGTCGAGGGCGACCTCGTACGCGGCGCGGGCCGTGCCGACGGCCATGGCGCCGACGGCCGGGCGGGAGGCCTCGAAGGTGGCCATGGCCGCGTTCTTCACGCGCTCGCCGCCGGACCTGGCCTTCTCGCGGGCACGGGCGAGCCGCTCGTCCAGCTTGTCCTTGCCGCCGAGCAGGCAGGAGCCGGGGACCCGGACGTCCTCCAGGACGACCTCGGCGGTGTGCGAGGCGCGGATGCCGTGCTTCTGGAACTTCTGGCCCTGCGAGAGGCCGGGGGTGTTCGGCGGCACGATGAAGGAGGCGTGGCCCTTGGAGCCGAGCTCCGGGTCGACGACGGCCACGACGACGTGGACGTTGGCGATGCCGCCGTTGGTCGCCCAGGTCTTGGTGCCGTTGAGCACCCACTCGTCGGTGGCCTCGTCGTAGACGGCCCGGGTGCGCATGGAGGCGACGTCGGAGCCGGCGTCGGGCTCGGAGGAGCAGAAGGCGGCGACCTTCACGTCGTTCGCGTCGCCGTACATCTGCGGCACCCAGGTGCCGATCTGCTCCTCGGTGCCGTTGGCGAGGACGCCGACGGCGGCGAGGCCGGTGCCGACGATGGAGAGCGCGATGCCCGCGTCGCCCCAGAAGAGCTCCTCCATCGCCATCGGGATGCCGAGGCCGGTCGGGTCGAAGAACTGCTGGGCGTAGAAGTCGAGGGAGTAGATTCCCAGCTTGGCGGCCTCCTGGATGATCGGCCAGGGGGTCTCCTCACGCTCGTCCCACTCGGCGGCGGCCGGGCGCATGACGTCCGCGGCGAAGCCGTGGAGCCAGTCGCGGACCTGCTTCTGGTCGTCGTTGAGCTCGAGCGTGAACTCGCCCATGTTCCCTCCCAGCAGTACGTTACTTGCGGTAACAGCAGTCTGTTACCGGCGGGTACGGCTGTCAACCTGCGGGTCCTCGCGAGCGAAGCGGACCGGACCGTTCGGCACGGGGTGCCGGTCGGGTGTTACGTTGCGACAGCCTCAGGTCATCACACGGGCGGGGAGACACGCTTATGGACATCGCACACCGGACCACCGACCAGCAGAAGCCCGCCGAGCAGCGGCGGCGCGAACTGCTGGAGGCGGCGGACCGGGTGGTGCTCCGCGACGGCCCCAAGGCATCCATGAACGCGATCGCGGCCGAGGCCGGCATCACCAAGCCGATCCTCTACCGCCACTTCGGCGACAAGGGCGGCCTCTACCGCGCCCTCGCCACCCGCCACACCGACGCCCTCCTCGCCTCGCTGCGGGCCGCCCTCGACGCCCCCGCGGACCGGCGCCGCCGCGTCGAGTCCACCCTCGACACCTACCTCGCCTCCATCGAGGCGATGCCGCAGGTCTACCGCTTCCTCATGCACCCGGCCGAGGAGTCCCACCAGGCCGAGCAGGGCTTCGACGTCGGCCGCCACTCCGCCCCGCTGCTCCGCCGCATGGGCGAGGAACTGGGCCAGGTCATCGCCGAGCGCGTCGACCTCGGCCCCGCGGCCGAGGCCCAGGCCCGGATCTGGGGCCACGGCATCGTCGGCATGATGCACGCCGCCGGCGACTGGTGGCTGGGCGAGCGCCCCTGCTCCCGCGCCGAACTGGTCCGCTCCCTCGCGGACCTCCTCTGGGGCCGCCTCGCCGAAGCCGACGACCGCGCCGACGGCCCGGGCTTCTAGGCCGCGCCTTCCGGGCCCGGCTCGCCTCCCGGGCCCGGGCCCCCGCTTCCGGGCGGTACGCCCTCCGGCGCCCACCGCCCGCCCTCCGGCCGGGGGCCGGGGCGGGAGCGACCCCGGGGCGGGCCGGGGGCGGCGGGACGGGGGAGCCGCCGATCGCGGGCGGTCGGCCTCGGAGCCGTACCGGAAAGGGATCGGGCTACGCCTCCAGGACGGACGCGCCTTCGCCCCAGGACTGCTTGCGGATGGCGCGGAGGAGGCGTGATCTGCGCCACCCGGTGACGTGCTCGGCGTAGACGTGTCCGTCCAGGTGGTCCATCTCGTGCAGGAGGCAGCGGGCGAAGAAGCCGGTGCCCTCGACGCGGACCGGGGTGCCGTCGGTGCGGACGCCCTCCACCACCGCGCGGTCGAAGCGGGCCACCGGCGCCTCCAGGCCCGGCAGCGAGAGGCAGCCCTCCGGGCCGCGGTACGCGTCGCCGTCCGCCTCGACCAGCCGCGGGTTCACCACGTGCCCCAGGTGCCGCACGTCCTCGTCGTCCGGGCAGTCGTAGACGAAGACCCGCAGCCCCACGCCCACCTGGTTCGCCGCCAGACCCACGCCGTGCGCCGCGTACATGGTGGCGAACATCGACTCGACCAGACCGTCGAGTTCGGGGCCGAACTCGGTGACGGGGGCACAGGGGCTGTGCAGCACGGGATCGCCGAGCAGGGTCATCGTCCGGACGATGCCGGAGCTGCCGGGGATGGGGCGGTTTCGCATGCCCGTAAGGGTACGGTCCGCCGTGACCTCCTCATTTCATACGGTCGGCCCGGGTGCCGCGGTTCGGGCTCCTGGCCGGTTCTCGATAGGCTGAGCCCCGACCGACGCAAGGAGGATCAAGGACGATGTCAGGACACCCCGGTAATCCAGAGCCGCTGTCGCCGCGCGCCAAGCTGGCCGTGACCGCGGGCAAGGCGGCCGCCGCGGTGTCGCGGGCGGCCGGCCGTGGCAGCGGATCGGTGATCGGCGGAAGGGTCGCGCTCAAGCTCGACCCCGACCTGCTGGGACGGCTCGCGCAGCACCTGGACGTCGTCCTCGTGTCCGCCACCAACGGCAAGACCACCACGACCCGGCTGATCGCCGAGGCGCGGCGGGCCCCCGGCCCCGGGGGGGGCCACCCCCGCGGCGCCCCCAATCCCGCGGGGCGCACCCCCGGTGGCTTATTAACAACATTCGCGGGCGCCGG
>NZ_JBHYKM010000062.1:0-45903 GCF_042741435.1 Streptomyces sp. NPDC058955
CATCACTCTCTCTCCGTCTCCCTCTGTCTGTCTCTCTCTCTCTCTGTCTTTCTTTCTCTCTCCCGCCGGCGCCCCCCCCCCCCTCCTCGCGGTCCCCCCCCCCTCCTGCCGTGTACCGGTACGGGCTACTGCCCCTTCGCGGCCTTCTTCTCCTCGGCGTCCTCGATGACGGCCTCGGCCACCTGCTGCATGGACATGCGACGGTCCATGGAGGTCTTCTGGATCCAGCGGAAGGCGGCGGGCTCGGAGAGACCGTACTGCGTCTGCAGGATCGACTTGGCGCGGTCGACCAGCTTGCGCGTCTCCAGACGCTGGGTGAGGTCGGCGACCTCCTGCTCCAGGGCGCGCAGCTCGGCGAAGCGGGAGACGGCCATCTCGATGGCCGGGACGACGTCGCTCTTGCTGAAGGGCTTCACCAGGTACGCCATGGCGCCGGCGTCGCGGGCGCGCTCGACCAGGTCCCGCTGGGAGAAGGCGGTCAGCATGAGGACCGGGGCGATGGACTCGCCGGCGATCTTCTCGGCGGCGGAGATGCCGTCGAGCTTGGGCATCTTCACGTCGAGGATGACCAGGTCCGGGCGGTGCTCACGGGCCAGCTCGATGGCGGCCTCGCCGTCGCCCGCCTCGCCGACGACCGTGTAGCCCTCCTCCTCCAGCATCTCCTTGAGGTCGAGGCGGATGAGGGCCTCGTCCTCGGCGATGACGACGCGGGTCGTCAGCGGCGGGACGTGCGACGCCTCGGCGGCGTCGTCGGCGGGCTGGGGCGACTCGGGGGCGGTCACGGGGGCTCCTCGTTGCGGGGCAAGTACTGCTCCCCTGAGCCTACCTAGCTCCTGTAAGGTGGTGCCCCGCAGGGGCCGTAGTGCCCTCGCTTTCTAAGGCCCCAGTACTCCAATTGGTCAGAGAGGCCGCTCTCAAACAGCGGACAGTGTGGGTTCGAATCCCACCTGGGGCACTTTTCCTTTGATTCCAAGGCGACTATCCGATGGCTGGCCGTCACCCACACGCGTGAAGCCTGATCATCTGCGCCATGCGGTCCGCACGAGCCAGTCACGATCGACCGCATGCACTTCCATGGAACAGAGGTACGCCAGCGGGCGCTGACGCTCCTGCGCGGCGGCACAAAGAACGCTGACGTCGCCCGCAAGCTCAATGTCCCTCTCGGCACGATCAGCTACTGGAAACACACGGACCGCGCCAAACGCGGCGAGTGCCCGGGCAAGCCTGACCCCAAGTGTCCCCGCTGCGACGGCCGGGAATTGGATGCGGCAGCGTACGCCTATCTCCTGGGCCTCTATCTCGGCGACGGGCACATCAGCCACTACTCGGCCCACCGGGCGCCGAGCCTCATGATTACACTCGATGACGCCTGGCCAGGGGTACAGGACGAGGCCGAGAGGGCCATGCGCCGGGTGTTTCCGGACAACTCCACATGTCGCGTGCGCAGGAAGGGCTGCCACAACGTCAAGGTGTACTCGCTGCATCTGGCCTGCTTCTTCCCCCAGCACGGCCCCGGGAGGAAGCATGAGCGGCGCATCGTGCTCGAAGCCTGGCAGCAGGAGATCGTCGACGCGTACCCCTGGGAGTTCATCCGCGGCCTCATCCACTCCGACGGCTGCCGGATCACCAACTGGACGACTCGCCTCGTCGGCGGCGAGCGCAAGCGGTACGAGTACCCCCGGTACTTCTTCACCAACAAGTCGGACGACATCCGGAAGCTGTTCGGCGACACCCTCACCAGGGTCGGTGTCGAGTGGAGGACCACCGCCCGAGGCGCCGACCCCTACAACATCTCCGTCGCCCGCAAGGCGTCCGTCGCGCTCATGGACGCCCACGTGGGGCCCAAGCACTGAGCTGCGTCAGTTCGCGGGTGTCGGGGGCCAGTTGAGGATCGCCTTCGGGCGCGGCGGTGCGTAGGTGCGTACCTTGGAGGTGGACAGGCCGAGGCGTACCAGGGATTCGGCGATCGTCACGGCGGCGCTGACGCCGTCGACGACCGGGACGCCGGTGCGTTCCCGTACTCGTTCGGCGAGGCCGGCCATGCCGCCGCAGCCGAGGCAGATGACTTCGGCGCGGTCGTCCTCGACGGCGTGGACGGCTTGTTCGACGATCGCCTCGACGGTGGTGTGTTCGTCTTCCTCCAGGGCGAGGACGGGGAGGCCGCTGGCGCGGACGGAGGCGCAGCGGGCGCTGAGGCCGGCGGTGTGGAGTCGTTCTTCGATGAGGGGGACGGTGCGGTCGAGGGTGGTGACGACGGAGTAGCTGCGGCCGAGGTACATCGCGGTGGTGGCGGCGGCTTCGGTGATGTCGACGACGGGGACGTCGAGGAGTTCCTGGAGGCCCTCGCGGCCGTGTTCGCCGTAGCCGGCCTGGATGACGGCGTCGAAGGGTTCGGGGTAGGCGCGGACGGTTTCCATGACGGCGATGGCGGCGAGGTAGCTCTCGTAGTTGCCTTCGACGGATTCGGCGCCGAAGGCTGGGGTGAGGGGGATGATCTCGGTGCCGGGGGAGGCGGCCGCCGATGCCTGTTTGCCGATGGCTTCGGTGATCGAGGTCGTGGTGTTGACGTTGGCTACGAGGATGCGCATCGGGTGACTTTCGGTGGGAGGGGGGTTCATTCGGCGGTTACGGCGATGGCTTCGCCGTCCACGTCGCGGATCGGGGCGGTGCGGTCGGCGATGACGGCGTAGACGGCGGCGCCGAGGAGCGCGCCGACGAACCAGGAGAAGCCGGCGATGGCGTGGAAGTACGGGGCGAGGGCGACGGTGACGGCGATGGCGGCGCTGGGTGCGAAGGCGGCGACGGCGCGGGGGTTGAAGCCGCGGCTGTAGTGGTATTCGCCGGCGGGGTCCTCGCTGTAGAGGTCGGGGACGTTGACCTTGGATTTCCGCAGCAGCCAGTAGTCGGCCATGATCACGCCGAAGAGCGGGCCGAGGAGGGCGCCGAGTCCGCCGAGGAAGTAGTTGACGACGACCGGGCTGTCGTACAGGTTCCAGGGCAGGATCACCAGGCCGGCGACGGCGCTGACCACGCCCGCCCTGCGGAAGTTCAGCCGGCGCGGGAAGAGGTCGATCAGGGCGTAGATCGGTGCCACGAAGTTGGCGAGCAGGTTGACCGCGACCGTGAGGGCGATCAGCGCGAGTGAGGCGATCGCGAGGAGTGCCATGTTGGGGATGGTGCGGACGATGTCGGTGGGGCTGGTGATGACGCGGCCGTCGAGCGTGAACTGGGCGCCGCTGAGGACGACGACGATGACGGCGAAGAACAGCATGTTCACGGGGATGCCGATGACGTTGCCGCGGACGATGGAGGCGCGGCTGCGGGCGGAGCGGGTGAAGTCGCAGAAGTTCAGGACGAAGGTGCCGTAGATGACCACCCAGAGGGCGGCGGCCTGGAGGATCTGGAGCCACATCTCGCCGCCGGCCAGTGGGGCGTCGATGGAGAGGGAGATGGAGCCGTCGGCCCGGACGAACATCCAGATGGCGAGGGCGCACATGGTGATCAGGGTGGTGGGTGCGGCGAAGGCCATGTAGCGGCGGATCATCTGCATGCCGTAGCTGACGATGGCGAGTTGGAGGGCCCAGAGGGTGAGGAAGGTGGTCCAGCCGAGGGCGGACTGGCCGAGGAAGGAGCCTTCGTCCAGGGAGCGGAGGCCGGGGAACATCGCGATGAGCAGGGCGCCGAGGACGGTGGAGGCCAGGTAGGTCTGGATGCCGAACCAGGCGATGGCGACGATGCCGCGGACGGCGGCGGGGATCTTCGCGCCGCGGATGCCGAAGGCGATGCGGCTCATGACCGGGAAGGGGACGCCGGTCTTGTGGCCCATGAAGCCGGAGAGGGTGAGCAGCAGGAAGAGGAGGACCGAGGCGAGGACGAAGGCCGCGAGGATGCCCCAGATGTTGAGGCCGAGGGCGAAGAGGCCGATGGCGAAGGCGTAGTTGCCGAGGCTGTGGACGTCGTTGGCCCAGAGGGTGAAGACGTTGTAGGCGCCCCAGCGGCGGCCTTCTCTCTTGGTGGGGGCGAGGTCGTAGGTGTAGAGGACGGAGCTGGTGGTTCCGTCGGGGGGCGTCGCGGTCTCGGGCGGCTGGGTGGAGTCCAGGGCGGTCATCAGGGGCCCTCACGTGTGCTCTGGGGTCGCCGTGGGGACTGTGGGGGGCGTCGCGGGGGGTGCGGCGCGTGGCAGGGGGGTCCCCGGCGGCCGGTGGAGGTTGGGGGGCGGACATTCGGATGTTTCCACTAAGCGGAAGCCGATTTCCGTGGACCAGAACGTAGTTTTCGCCGAGAGGGCCCGTCAAGGGTTCCTGGGCCGTAACTTGCGAATGGCATGCCAATCTCTCCGGGAATGCCGAAGCCCCGCCACCAGGAGTGGTGGCGGGGCTCTTTTCGGTATACCGTCGCGCGCGGCTAGGAGAGCGGGTCTCCGATGTGGTGCACGCGGACGAGGTTGGTGGAGCCGGAGACGCCGGGCGGTGAGCCGGCCGTGATCACCACGACGTCGCCCTTCGTGCAGCGTCCGATCCGCAGCAGTTCCTCGTCGACCTGGGCGACCATCGCGTCCGTGGAGTCGACGTGGGGGCCGAGGAAGGTCTCGACGCCCCAGGTCAGGTTGAGCTGCGAGCGGGTCGCCGGGTCCGGGGTGAAGGCCAGCAGCGGGATCGGCGAGCGGTAGCGGGAGAGCCGCCGCACGGTGTCGCCGGACTGGGTGAAGGCGACCAGGAACTTCGCGCCGAGGAAGTCGCCCATCTCGGCGGCGGCCCGGGCCACCGCGCCGCCCTGGGTGCGCGGCTTGTTCCGCTCGGTCAGCGGCGGGAGGCCCTTGGCGAGGACGTCCTCCTCGGCGGCCTCGACGATCCGGCTCATGGTGCGGACCGTCTCGATCGGGTGGCGGCCGACGCTGGTCTCGCCGGAGAGCATGACGGCGTCGGTACCGTCGATGACGGCGTTGGCCACGTCGGACGCCTCGGCGCGGGTGGGGCGGGAGTTGTCGATCATCGAGTCGAGCATCTGGGTGGCGACGATGACCGGCTTGGCGTTGCGCTTGGCGAGCTTGACCGCGCGCTTCTGGACGATCGGGACCTGCTCCAGCGGCATCTCGACGCCGAGGTCGCCGCGGGCGACCATGATGCCGTCGAAGGCGGCGACGATCTCCTCGATGTTCTCGACGGCCTGCGGCTTCTCGATCTTGGCGATGACCGGGAGGCGGCGGCCCTCCTCGTCCATGATCCGGTGGACGTCCTCGATGTCCCGGGCGGAGCGGACGAAGGAGAGGGCGATGACGTCGGCGCCGGTGCGCAGTGCCCAGCGGAGGTCTTCGACGTCCTTCGTGGAGAGCGCGGGCACGGAGACGGCGACGCCGGGCAGGTTGAGCCCCTTGTGGTCGGAGACCATGCCGCCCTCGACGACCCGGGTGTGCACGCGGGGGCCGTCGACGGAGGTGACCTCCAGGGTGACGCGGCCGTCGTCGACGAGGATCCGCTCACCGGTGGTGACGTCGGCGGCGAGGCCGGAGTAGGTGGTGCCGCAGGTGTGGCGGTCGCCCTCCATCGGTTCCACGGTGATGGTGAACGCGTCGCCGCGTTCAAGGAGTACCGGGCCTTCGCGGAAGCGGCCGAGCCGGATCTTCGGGCCTTGAAGGTCGGCGAGGACGCCGACGCTGCGGCCGGTCTCGTCGGCCGCCTTGCGGACCCGCCGGTATCGCTCCTCGTGCTCGGCGTAGGTGCCGTGGCTGAGGTTGAGGCGGGCCACGTCCATTCCGGCTTCGATCAACGCCTTGATCTGGTCGTATGTTTCGGTGGCGGGCCCAAGGGTACAAACGATTTTCGCTCGGCGCATGAGGCGAGCCTAGGGCCTTACCCATCAGTAGCCGGTGGGTCGGGCATGACTACTCAACAACCTTTCCGTGAAACGTTGTTGACAAGACTTGAATCTGTGCGCCGGCGTGCTCCGATGAGCGATTTCCGCGCCCCCGGGCCGGTCGTCTCAGAGTGCGGGCGGCAGCATCGTGAAGCGTGCGATGACCTCGGCGGTCACCGTCCGGCGTTGCGGTTCGAGGGCGAGGGAGGGGGCTCCTCCGTCGCCCTCCTCCGCGAAGGAGGCGAGCATCGGCGCGAAGCCGCCGGCCCTCGGCAGCCCCGCGTCCGGGAGTCCGGCGTCCGACAGTTCGAGGAGTGAGCCCAGGGAGGTGCCCAGGGCCTCCGCGTAGGCGCGTGCCCGCCGCACCGCTTCCGTGACCGCGAGCCGGCGCGCCTGCGCGTACGCCTCCGAGTCCTGGCGCAGCTCCCACCAGGGGCCGCTCACCTCGACCTGTTCCCGGTCGGCGAGTTCGGGCACCAGTTCGCCGAGGGCGGTGAAGTCGGTGAGCTCGACGGTGATCCGCACGTGTCCCTGGTGGATCCTGGCCTGTTCGCCCCTGCCCCGGCGGGGCCGCTCGGGGGCGATGGAGAGGCCGCTGGTCTCCAGCTTCGCGACGGCCGCCCCGCGTGCCCTGATCAGGTCGAGGACCTCGGCGTTGCGGCGGGTGAGGTCGGCGAGCACGGGGGCCCGTTCGGCGCCCCGTGCGGAGACGGCGACGGCGATCCGGGCCAGCTCCGGCTCGACCTCGATCAGGCCCTCGCCGCGGACCGTCACCTGCGGGGCCTGAGGGGTGGGGTGGGTGTGCGTCACGGCGGGCTCCTCGGGGCCGGGGATCAGTGACATACGAACACTTTCCCACTCCGTAACCCGAAAGGGGTGTTGCGCACGAGGCGTCTGAGCCAGAATCTACGCGCGTTGTGCAGCTGAGACAGCGCCACGAACACCGAGGAGTACACACATGCCGCTGAACCGCCGGACCTTCCTGGAGAGCTCCGCAGCCATCGGAGCCGGGGCCGCCCTCACCGCCGGGGCCGTCGCCCCCGCCGCGGCGGCCCAGGAGCGCCGCCCCAGGCCGGCCAAGCGGTACTCCTTCACCGTCATGGGCACCACCGACCTGCACGGGAACGTCCTCAACTGGGACTACTTCACGGACAAGGAGTTCGACGACAAGGCCCACAACGACGTCGGCCTCGCCAAGATCTCCACCCTGGTGAACCAGGTCCGCGCCGCCAAGGGCCGCCGCAACACCCTCCTCATCGACGCCGGCGACACCATCCAGGGCACCCAGCTCTCGTACTACTACGCCAAGATCGACCCCATCACGAAGGCCGGCGGCCCGGTCCACCCGATGGCGCAGGCCATGAACGCCATCGGCTACGACGCCGCCGCGCTCGGCAACCACGAGTTCAACTACGGCATCCCGGTGCTGCGGAAGTTCGAGGAGCAGTGCGACTTCCCGCTGCTCGGCGCCAACGCGCTCGACGCGAAGACGCTGCTCCCGGCCTTCCCCCCGTACAGCATCCACCGGCTGCGCACCCCGCACGGCAAGGACGTCCGGGTCGCGGTGCTCGGTCTGACCAACCCCGGCATCGCCATCTGGGACAAGGCCAACGTCAACGGCAAGATGGTCTTCCCCGGCCTGGAGGAGCAGGCCGCGAAGTGGGTGCCGAAGCTGCGCTCGATGGGCGCCGACGTCGTGATCGTCTCCGCCCACTCCGGCTCCAGCGGCACCTCCTCGTACGGTGACCAGCTCCCCCACATCGAGAACGCGGCCGGGCTCGTCGCCGAGCAGGTCCCCGGCATCGACGCGATCCTCGTCGGCCACGCCCACACCGAGATCCCCGAGTACCGGATCGCCAACAAGGAGACCGGCAAGGAGGTCGTCCTCTCCGAGCCGCTGAAGTGGGGCCAGCGCCTCACCCTCTTCGACTTCGACCTGGTGTGGGAGAAGGGCCGCTGGACGGTGGAGAAGGTCGCCGCCCAGGTCCTCAACTCCAACACCGTCGAGGAGGACCCGGAGATCACCGGGCTCCTCGCCGACGAGCACAAGAAGGTCGTGGAGTACGTCAACACGGTGATCGGCACCTCCACCGCCGCCATGACCACGGCCGACGCGCCGTGGAAGGACGAGCCGATCATCGACCTGATCAACGTCGTCCAGGCCGAGACCGTGAAGGCCGCGCTGGCCGGCGGCGCCCACGCCGCCCTGCCGGTGCTCTCGCAGGCGTCCTGCTTCTCCCGGACCGCCCGCATCCCGGCCGGACAGATCACCATCAAGGACGCCGCCGGCCTCTACCCCTTCGAGAACACCCTGGAGGCCCGACTGATGACGGGCGCCCAGCTGAAGGACTACCTGGAGTACTCGGCGAAGTACTACGTCCAGACCCCGGCGGGCGCCCCCGTCGACACCGCGAAGCTCACCAACGCGGACAACACCCCGGACTACAACTACGACGCCGTGTACGGGCTGACCTACGAGATCGACATCGCCAGGCCGGCCGGACAGCGGATCACCGGACTGTCCTTCGAGGGCAAGCCGCTCGACCCGGCCGCGAGGTTCGTCCTCGCCGTCAACAACTACCGCGCCAGCGGCGGCGGCGCGTTCCCGCACGTCGCCAAGGCCGAGCAGCTGTGGGCGAACTCGGACGAGATCCGCAACACGATCATCCAGTGGGTGCAGGCCAAGGGCACGGTCGACCCGGCGCAGTTCGCGTCGGTGGGCTGGAAGCTGACCCGGGACGGCGTCCCGGTCTTCTAGACCTCAGTGCTCCACGAGAGGCGTCAGCTTCCGGTCCTGGGACGGGATGCTCGGCGCCTCTCGCGCGTCCAGGCCGAAGCTGGTGAAGGCGGTCCTGCGCGGCAGCGGGTACGGCTCCTTCCCGGTGAGCGCGTTGAGGATGACCGCGCTGCGCCAGGCGGCGAGCCCCAGGTCGGGGGCGCCCACGCCGTGGGTGTGCCGCTCGGCGTTCTGCACGTACACCGAGCCGGTCACCGACGGGTCGAGGACCAGCCGGTACCGCTCGTCGATCTTCGCCCGGCCCGCCGAGTCGTGCCGCAGATACGGGTCGAGGCCGGCGAGCATCCGGTCCACCGGGCGCTCCCGGTAGCCGGTGGCGAGGACGACGGCGTCGGTGGTGAGCCGGGAGCGGCTGCCCTGCTGGACGTGTTCCAGGTGCAGCTCGACCTGGGTGGTGGCGACCCGGCCCGCCGTGCGGACCCGGACGCCGGGGGTGAGGACGGCGTCCGGCCAGCCGCCGTGCAGGGTGCGGCGGTACAGCTCGTCGTGGATGGCGGCGATGGTGTCCGCGTCGATGCCCTTGTGCAACTGCCACTGGCGGGGCATCAGTTCGCCTCGGACGGGCTCGGGCAGGGCGTGGAAGTAGCGGGTGTAGTCGGGCGTGAAGTGCTCCAGGCCCAGCTTCGAGTACTCCATGGGCGCGAAGGCCTCGGTGCGGGAGAGCCAGCTGATCCGCTCGGCGCCGGCCGGGCGGGCCCGCAGCAGGTCGAGGAAGACCTCGGCGCCGGACTGGCCGGAGCCGATGACGGTGACGTGTCCGGCGCGCAGCAGCGTCTCGCGGTGGGTGAGGTAGTCGGCGGAGTGGAGGACCGGGACGCCGGGGGCGTCGGCGAGCGGGCGCAGCGGCTCGGGGACGTACGGCTCGGTGCCGACGCCCAGGACCACGTTCCGGGTGTAGGCGCGGCCCAGTGCGGCGGCCTCGCCGTCCTGGTCGAGCTGGGTGAAGTCGACCTCGAACAGCTTGCGTTCGGGGTTCCAGCGGACCGAGTCGACCTGGTGGCCGAAGTGCAGGCCGGGGAGCCGCTCGCTGACCCAGCGGCAGTAGGCGTCGTACTCGGCGCGCTGGATGTGGAACTTCTCGGCGAAGTAGAAGGGGAAGAGCCGCTCGCGGCTGCGCAGGTAGCTGAGGAAGGACCAGGGGCTGGCCGGGTCGGCGAGGGTCACCAGGTCGGCCAGGAAGGGTACTTGGAGGGTGGCGCCGTCGATGAGGAGGCCCGGGTGCCAGTGGAAGGCGGGGCGCTGTTCGAAGAAGGTGGCGGCGAGCCCGCCGGGGACGCCGTCGGCGAGGGCGGCGAGGGAGAGGTTGAACGGTCCGATGCCGACGCCGACCAGATCGTGCGGGCGGTCGAGGTCGTGCTGGGGGGTGCTGCCGGTCATCGGTCGGTGTCGCCTTCCGCGAGTTCCACGAGGGAGATGAGCTGGGCCAGGTCGTCGGGGGTGGTGTGGGGGTTGAGCAGGGTGGCCTTGAGCCACAGTCGGCCGTCCGCCTCGGCGCGGCCGAGGACGGCCCGGCCGTCGGCGAGGAGGGTGCGTCGGATCCGGGCCACCCGGGCGTCGTCGGCGCCGGCGGGGCGGAGCAGGACGGTGGTGAGGACGGGCCGGTCGCGCAGCTCCAGGCCGGGGGCCTTCTCCACCAGGTCGGCCAGGTCCTGGGCGCGTTCCATGCAGAGGTCCACCAGGGCGCCGAGCCCGGAGCGGCCGAGGGCGCGCAGGGTGACGGCGGCCTTGAGGACGTCGGGGCGGCGGGTGGTGCGCAGGGAGCGGCCGAGGAGGTCGGGGAGGCCGGCTTCGGTGTCGTCGCCGGCGTTGAGGTAGGCGGCGGTGTGGCCGAGGGCGGTGAGGTCGGCGGGGTCGCGGACGGCGAGGAGTCCGGCGGCGACCGGCTGCCAGCCGAGCTTGTGCAGGTCGAGGGTGACGGTACGGGCCCGGTCCAGGCCGGCCAGGAGGTGCCGGTGGGTGCGGCTGAGGAGGAGCGGGCCGCCGTAGGCCGCGTCGGCGTGGAGTTCGGCGCCGTGCTCGGCGCAGAGGTCGGCGAGCGCGGGCAGCGGGTCGATCTGGCCCTCCTCGGTGGTGCCGGCCGTGGCGGCGAGGAGGACGGGTCCGTCGAGGCCGTCGAGGGTCCGGGCGACCGTCGCGGGGTCGAGGACGCCCCGGGGGGTGGGGACGGTGACGGGTGCCGGGAGGCCGAGGAGCCAGGCGGCGCGGTGGAAGGAGTGGTGGGCGTTGGCGCCGACGACGGTGGTGAGGGCGGGGCCGTGGCGTTCGCGGGCGAGGAGCAGGGCGAGCTGGTTGGACTCGGTGCCGCCGGTGGTGACGAGCGCGTCGGGGCGGGTCGCCCGCGGGAAGACCTCGGCGGCGAGGGCCGCGGTGACCTCGGCCTCCAGGGCGGAGGCGGAGGGTGCCTGGTCCCAGGAGTCCATGGACGGGTTGAGGGCGGTGACGGCCAGGTCGGCGGCGGCGGCGAGGGCGAGCGGCGGGGTGTGCAGGTGGGCGGCGCAGAGCGGGTGGGCGGGGTCGGCGGCGCCCGCGGCGACCAGGTGGACCAGGGTCCGCAGGGCCTCGTCCGGTCCGGTGCCGGTCTCGGGGAGGACGTCGCCGAGGGTGGCGCGGACGCGTGCGGTGACCGCGGCGGGTCCGCCGGCCGGCAGTGGCCCGCCCCGTTCGTCCGCGCCGGTGCGCAGGGCGTCCAGGGCGATGCCGAGGAGGCGGCTGAGCGGGGTGGGCTGGGCGGCGAGGGGTGGCGGGGGTGCGGCACGCATGGACGACAGCGTGCCGGGGGCCGCCGGGCCGTGTCCGGGGACCGCGATCACGTGACCCGAACGAGGGACGCGGGCTTGCGGTCCGCCCGTTCTGACCGGTCCGCCCGCGGCCTTCAGGCGGGACCGGCCGGACGTGGAGGTGCGGCTGCACCAGATGCAGGCCGCGGAGATGGGCCGGCGGCTGCGGGCGCGGGAGATCGACCTCTGTGTCGCCTCGCAGCCCGTCCCCGGGCAGGACCTGGACGCGGTGCTGCTGATCGACGAGCCGGTGGCGCTGGTCACGGCGCCCGGTCACCGGCTGGCGGGCCGCGCCTCGGTGTCCGTCGCGGAGCTCGCCGAGGAGTCCTTCGTCACCACCCGTACCGGGCACTGGCAGCGCGCGCTGCTCGACCGGCTCTTCGCCTCCGCCGGGCTCGGGGCGCCGCGGATCGCCTACGAGGGCGACGAGCCCAGCACCACCGGTGTGCTGGCCGCCGCCGGGATCGGGGTGGGCCTCATCCCGGCGATGGCCCGGCGGAGCAGCACGCAGGCGCCGGTCGCCTGGATCGAGGTGGAGGACCCCGCCTGCCGCCGGGTCCTCACCCTGCTCCGGCCGGCCGACGTCCCGCCGACGGGCGCGGCGCGCCTGATGCACGCCGCGCTCACCGGCTGGGACTGGGCGTCGGGGCCGCTCTAGCTCAGGCCCCGCGGACGCGCAGGGCGCGGGCCAGGTCGTCGAGCTGGTCGACCAGCTTGCGGTGGAGGGCCGGGATCATGGTGCCGTCGGCGAGGCGGCGCTCGCCGAGGGCGAGGGAGTCGGCGTCGACCGCGTACGCGGGGAAGGCGTAGCGGCCGGCGGCCTCGGCCATGGCGGGGCCGCGGCGGTCGCCGAGGGCGATGGCGGCGTCGTAGAAGCGCTCCACGTACTCCTGGACCAGTTCGGCCTGTTCGGGCTGCCAGAAGCCGACGGCGGTGGCGGTGAACAGGTAGTTCGACAGGTCGTCGGAGTCGAACATGGCGGCCCAGGCGGCGGCCTTGGCCGCCGGGTCCGGGAGGCCGGCGCGGCAGCGGGCCGCGCCCTCCTGGCCGGTGGCGCTGGGGTCGCGCTCCAGCTCGGCGGCGATGGCGGCCTCGTCGGTGGCGCCGAGGACGGCGAGCCGGGCGAGGATGCGCCAGCGCAGTTCAGGGTCGAGTTCGGGGCCGCCGTGGACGGTGCCCTCGTCGAGCCAGGAGGCGATCTGGTCGGGGGTGGTGGCGCTGTCGACGAGGGTGCGGACGGCGGTGAGGCGCAGGTCGGGCTCCTCGCCGTCCTCGGTGCGGCGCAGCAGGCAGCGGGCGATCTCGCGGAGGGTGGCGAGGGCGGCGGGGCGGTCCTCGGCGGAGACGTACCGGTCGGCGATCTGCTGCCGGGCGAAGGCGAGGACGCCCTGGACGATGGCGAGTTCGCTCTCCTCGGGGAGGTGGGCGCGGGCGGTCTCCAGGTAGGCGGCGGGCTCCAGTTCGCCGTCGCGGACCATGTCGCGGAGGCTGTTCCAGACGACGGCGCGGGCGAGCGGGTCGGGGATGCGGGAGAGGCCGCGGAGGGCGGACTCCTCGGAGACGTCGTCGAAGCGGAGCTTGGCGTAGCTGAGGTCGCCGTCGTTGAGGACGACGAGGGCGGGGCGGGGGCCGGTGAGGCGGGCGGGCTCCTGCTGGGGGACGTCGAGGAGGAGGCGTTCGCGCAGGGCGAGTTCGCCGTCGGGGCGGCGGTCGTAGAGGCCGGCCTCGATGCGGTGGGGGCGGCTGCCGGCGTGGTCGACGGCGAGGTCCCAGCGGTTGCCCTCGCCGGTGAGGCGGGGGGTGAGGGTGTCGACGCCGGTGGTGCGCAGCCACTGCTCGGCCCAGGCGTGGACGTCGCGGTCGGTGGCGGCGGCGAGGTTGTCGATGAAGTCGGCGAGGGTGGCGTTGCCGAACTTGTGCCGCTTGAAGTGGATGTTGAGGCCGGCGAGGAAGTCGGTCTCGCCGAGCCAGGCGACGAGCTGGCGGAGGGCGGAGGCACCCTTGGCGTAGGAGATGCCGTCGAAGTTGAGGAGGGCGGAGGCGGTGTCGGGGACGGCCTCGGGGTCGGGGGCGACGGGGTGGGTGGAGGGCCGCTGGTCGGCGTCGTATCCCCAGGCCTTGCGGGCGACGCCGAAGTCGATCCAGGTGTCGGCGAAGAGGTCGGAGCAGGCTTCGTTGACGGTCTGGTAGCCCATGTACTCGGCGAAGGACTCGTTCAGCCAGATGTCGTCCCACCAGCGGAGGGTGACGAGGTCGCCGAACCACATGTGGGCCATCTCGTGGGCGATGACCATGGCGCGGGTCATCCGCTCGGTGGCGGTGACGGCGGAGCGGAAGACGAACTCGTCGCGGAAGGTGACGAGGCCGGGGTTCTCCATGGCGCCGGCGTTGAACTCGGGGACGAAGGCCTGGTCGTAGGAGTCGAAGGGGTAGGGCTCGTCGAACTTCTCGTGGAAGCGGTCGTAGCACGCCTTGGTGACGGCGATGATCTCGTCGGCGTCGGCGTCGAGGTACGGCGCGAGGGAGCGGCGGCAGTGGATGCCGAAGGGCAGTCCGGCGTGCTCGGTGCGGACCGAGTGCCAGGGTCCGGCGGCGACGCAGACGAAGTAGGTGGAGAGCGGCGGGGTGGTGGCCGCGGTCCAGCGGCCGTCCTCCCGCTGCTCGGTGATGCCGTTGGAGAGGACGGTCCAGCCCTCGGGGGCGGTGACGGAGATGTCGAAGACGGCCTTGAGGTCGGGCTGGTCGAAGGCGGCGAAGACGCGCTGGACGTCCTCCATGAAGAGCTGAGTGTAGACGTAGGACTCGCCGTCGGTGGGGTCGAGGAAGCGGTGCATGCCCTCGCCGGTGTGCGAGTAGCGCATGGTGGCGGCGACGGTCAGCTCGTGCTCGCCCTCGGTGAGGGTGAGCGGGATCCGGTTCTCGGTGAGGGCGGCGGGGTCGAGGGGCTTGCCGTCGAGGGTGACGGAGTGCAGTGCGTCCGGCTTGACTTCGACGAAGGTGTCCCCGGCGGCGCGGGCGGTGAAGCGGATGCGGCTGGTGGACCCGAAGGTCTCGTCGCCGCCGGTGAGGTCGAGGTCCACCGCGTAGTGGTGGACGTCGAGCAGCTGGGCACGGGTCTGCGCTTCGTCGCGCGTCAGTACGGACATGGGCCCTATGCTGCCCGATCGTCCGGTCGGCGGGCAGGGGGGTGGTGGATCCTGGTTCCGGAGGGGGTCAGGCGAGGCCGGTGCCGTCGAGGTGGGCGAAGGCGGCGGTGATCCGGGGCCGGTCGTAGCCGGCGGGTGAGGCGGCGCCGCTGGAGACGAGGGCGGCGAGCAGCAGCCGGGCCTTGGCGGGGTCGAGGGGTCCGGCCGGGATCAGGCCGTGGTGGAGGAGGTCGTGCTCGGAGCCGGGGCCGCGGTAGGTGTCGCTGAGGCCGGTGCCCGATCCGGTGCGGGAGGCGAGGACGACCGGGATGCGGCGGGCGAGCTCGGCGAGGGGTTCGACGAGCCAGGCGGGGGCGTGGCCGGCGCCGAAGGCGGCGACGACGAGGCCCTGGAAGCGGTCGTCGACGGCGGAGAGCAGTTCGCCGCGGTCGCCGAGGGTGAGGGTGACGAGGGCGATCCGGACCGCGGGGTCGTAGGAGAGCCGGCAGGGCGCGGTGGGCACGGTGGGGCGGAGCAGGATCCGCGGGGTGCCCTCGACGACGGTGCCGAGGGGGCCGGAGCCGGGCGAGGCGAAGGTGGCGACGGAGGTGGTGTGGGTCTTGCGGGCGTGCCGGGCGGCGTGGATCTCGTCGGCGAGGACGACGAGGACGCCGAGACCGCGGCAGGCGGGGTCGGCGGCGACGGCGAGCGCGGCGGCGAGGTTGGCGGGTCCGTCGGCGCCGGGCAGGTCGGGGCGGCGCATGGCGCCGGTGACGGCGATGGGGGCCTGCTCGGTGGGGCAGAGCAGGTCGAGGAGGAAGGCGGTCTCCTCCAGGGTGTCGGTGCCCTGGACGACGACGACGCCGGAGCCGGCGGCGACGGCCTCGTTCACCTCGGCGGCGAGGGCGGTGAGGTCCTCGGGGGTGAGCGTGGAGGAGGGGAGCCGGCGGAAGTCGCGGAGGTCGACGTCGTCGGGGGCGCCGAGGGCGGCGAGGACCTCGGGGCCGGTCATCCGGCCCAGTTCGCCGCCGCGGGCGGAGATGGTGCCGCCGAGGGTGAAGACCGTGACCCGGGCCATCAGCGTGCTCCGTCCGCGATCGTCTCGTGGTGGCGGATGACCTCGGCGATGATGAAGTTGAGGAGCTTCTCCGCGAACGCCGGGTCCAGTTTGGCGCTCTCGGCGAGCTCCCGCAGCCGGGCGATCTGGCGGGCCTCGCGGGCCGGGTCGGCGGGCGGCAGCTGGTGCTCGGCCTTGAGGACGCCGACCTGCTGGGTGCACTTGAAGCGCTCGGCGAGCATGTGGACGACGGCGGCGTCGATGTTGTCGATCGACTCGCGCAGCCGGGTCAGCTCGGCGCGGACGGACGGGTCGATGTCGCTGGAGTCGTTCCTGGTGTCGCTCATGGTCAGCGAGCTTAGACGGAGTCCCCGACGATGGTGGGCGGGTGTTCGGGATCCGGGACCCGGTCGCTCCAGCCGCCGTGGACGGCGCGGCCCTGCTGCTCGCGGAAGCGGACGGGGGCGAGACCGACCCTTCGGGTGAAGAGGCGGGAGAAGTAGGCGGGGTCGTCGTAGCCGACGCGCCGGGCGACGGCGGCGACGGGCAGCTCGGTGGCGGCGAGGAGTTCCTTGGCGCGGCCGAGCCGGACGGTGAGCAGGTAGTCCTTGGGGCTGCATCCGGCGGCGCGGCGGACGGCGGTGCGCAGCTCGGCGGCGGTCATGCCGTGCCGGGCGGCGTGTTCGGCGACGGAGTACGGCTGGAAGGCGTCGCGGGCGAGGCCGGTGAGGACGGGGTCGCCGTCGGCGTCGGTGTCGGCGCGGCCGCGGCGCAGGGCGACGAGGAGTTCGTGGACGGCGGCGGCGGTCTCGACCTCCAGGAGCGGGTTGCCGGGGCGGGCGGCGCGGGCGATGCGGCCGATGGCGGCGCGGGCGGGGGCGGCGTCGGCGAGCGGGACGACGGGCCGGTCGGGTTCGATGTAGCCGAGTTCGGTGTAGGTGGTGGCGGCGGGTCCGGTGAAGTCGACGAAGGACTCGTCCCAGCCGGTGGTGGGGTCGGCGCCGTAGTGGTGGGGGACGCCGGGGGTGAGCCAGAGGAGGGCGGGGGCGGCGACGGGGGTGGTGCGGCCGTCGGCGGTGCGGTACCAGCCGCCGCCGGCGGAGACGACGACGGCGACGTGGTGGTCGAGGGTGCGGGGGCCGACGACGGGGAGCCGGCCGTGCTGGAGTCCGACGCCGAGGCAGACCAGGCCGAGGCGGTGGTGGACGGGTCCGGGCGTGAAGTAGCGCATCCAGGTGTGGTACATCCGCCGGCCTGCCCTTCCGCGCGTCCCTCCGGCGGCGGACTTCCGACGTCCGGCACCGGACGTCTAACGTCCAAACTGCGACGATCTTTGTCCATGGACCGGCCCGCCGCCAGGGGGTGAGGGTGAGGCCATGAGCACGTTCGCTGTGGGTGACGAGGACTTTCTGCTCGACGGGCGGCCGGTGCGGCTGCTGTCGGGGGCGCTGCACTACTTCCGGGTGCACGAGGGGCACTGGGCGCACCGGCTGGGGATGCTGCGGGCGATGGGCCTGGACTGCGTGGAGACGTACGTGCCGTGGAACCTGCACGAGCCGGGGCCGGGCCGGTACGCGGATCCGGAGGCGCTGGGGCGGTTCCTGGACGCGGTGGCGGCGGCCGGGATGCGGGCGGTCGTGCGGCCGGGGCCGTACATCTGCGCCGAGTGGGAGAACGGCGGGCTGCCGCACTGGCTGACCGGGCCGCTGGGGCGGCGGGTGCGGACCCGGGACCCTGAGTTCCTGGCGCCGGTGGAGCGGTGGTTCCGGCGGCTGCTGCCGCAGGTGGTGGCGCGGCAGGTGGACCGGGGCGGGCCGGTGGTGATGGTCCAGGTGGAGAACGAGTACGGGAGTTACGGGAGTGACGCCCGCTATCTGGAGTGGCTGGCGGGGCTGCTGCGGGAGTGCGGGGTGACGGTGCCGCTGTTCACCTCGGACGGGCCCGAGGACCACATGCTGACGGGCGGTTCGGTGCCGGGGGTGCTGGCGACGGCGAACTTCGGTTCGGGCGCGGCGGAGGGTTTCGCGGTGCTGCGGCGGCACCAGGCGTCGGGGCCGCTGATGTGCATGGAGTTCTGGTGCGGCTGGTTCGACCACTGGGGCACGGAGCACACGGCGCGGGGCGCGGAGGACGCGGCGGGGGCGCTGCGGGAGATCCTGGCGTGCGGGGCCTCGGTGAACGTCTACATGGCGCACGGGGGCTCGAACTTCGGCGGCTGGGCGGGCGCGAACCGCTCCGGCGACCTGCACGACGGGCGGCTGCTGCCGACGGTGACCTCGTACGACTACGACGCGCCGGTGGACGAGTGGGGGCGGCCGACGGAGAAGTTCCACCGCTTCCGGGAGGTGCTCGCGCCGTACGCGGCGGGGCCGCTGCCGGAGGTGCCGGAGCCGCCGGCCCGGCTGGCGGCGCTGGCGCGGGCGGACCTGGCGGAGTGGGCGTCGCTCGGCGCGGTCCTGGCGGCGCTGGGCGGCGCGGAGGTCGAGGCGGGGGTGCCGCCGGCCTTCGAGGAGCTGGACGTGGACCGGGGTCTGGTGCGGTACCGCTTCTCCGTGCCGGGTCCCCGGCAGCCGTATCCGCTCGGGGTGACGGGGCTGCGGGACCGGGCGCAGGTGTGGGTGGACGGCGTGTTCGCCGGGGTACTCACGGAGGAGGACGCGGTGCTGCCGGAGCCGGTGGCGGGCCCGGCCGTGGTGGACCTGTGGGTGGAGTCGCTGGGCCGGGTGAACTACGGGCCGCGGCTCGCCGAGCCGAAGGGGATCACCGGCGGGCTGCTGCACGAGCGGCAGTACGTGCACGGGGTGCGGGCCCGGGGGCTGCGCCTGGACGCGTTCACGGCGGAGGCGGTGGGCGGCCGGGTGCCGTTCCGGAAGGCGGCGGAGCGGTCCGACGGGCGGGGGCTGTACCGGGCGTCGGTGGAGGTCGCGGGCGCGGGCGACGCGGAGCTGCGGCTGCCGGGCGCGGGCCGGGGCTTCGTCTGGGTGAACGGCTTCTGCCTGGGCCGGTACTGGCCGGCGGCGGGCCCGCAGGAGGGCCTGTTCGTGCCGGGGCCGGTGCTGCGGGAGGGGGCGAACGAGGTGTGGGTGCTGGAGGTGGAGGGCGAGGGCCCGGAGGGGGTGGAGCTGGGCTGAGCGGGGACGGGGAGGGGCCCCGGGGCGCTGTGCCGCCCCCCGGGCCCCGGCCAGGGGGGGGGTTAAGCGGGGGCCCGGCGGGCAATATACCGGGGGGGGCGGGGCGGGGGGGGGGTGGGGGGGGGCGCGGGGGGCGGGGCGGGGGCCGGGGGGGGTCGGCCCCCCCCGGGCCCCCCGGTCCTGGGGTGGGTTACAGCGTGGCCGCGGCGGACTTGATCGCGGCGGCGAAGGTCGAGACCTCCGTGTAGACGCCGGGGTAGCCCGCCCGCGCGCAGCCCTCGCCCCAGCTCACGATGCCGACCTGGATCCAGGCGCCGGCGTTGTCCTTGCGGAACATCGGGCCGCCGGAGTCGCCCTGGCAGGTGTCGACCCCGCCCTGGTCGTAGCCGGCGCAGATCTCCTCGGACGGGACGAGGTCGCTGCCGTAGGCGGCCTGGCAGGAGGCGTCCGAGACGAAGGGCACGTTCGCCTTGAGCAGGTACCGCTGCTGGGAGCCGCCCTCGCGGGCCGCGCCCCAGCCGGCCACGGTGAAGGTGCCGCTGTTGTACGCGGTGGTCTCGGCGATCTTCAGGGTGGGCAGCGAGGTGATGGGGCTGGCGAGCTTGATGAGCGCCCAGTCCTTGCCCTTGCCGGTGTAGCCGGGGGCCTGGAGGACCTTGGTGGAGCGGACCTTGATGGCGCTGCTCGACTGGAGGTCCACGACGCCGGCGGTGGCGGTGATGGAGGTGTTGGCGCCGGAGCCGCTGACGCAGTGGGCCGCGGTCAGGACGATCTGGGGGGTGATCAGGGAGCCGCCGCAGCCCATGGAGAGCCGGACCATCCAGGGGAACTCGCCCTGGGCGGCGCGGGTGCCGCCGACGACGGGGGCGGGGGCGGCGGTGGCGGTGGAGACGGGCTGGAGGCTGAGCGCGGCGAGCGCGACGGCGCCGGCGGCGGCGAGTTTCTGCAGGGTGCGGACGAGTCGGTTCTTCTGCACGGTCTGCCTTCTCTCGTGGGGGGTTCTCGCATGGGGGGTCGCGGCCCTGGCGGTGGGGTGCGCACGGATCGCGGACGGTGTCGACCCCGGCCGGAGTGACATGCGCCCGTCAAGGCATGTCCGGATTATGGACAGCCCTCAACTGCCGCCACAAGAAAGCCTTTTCGGCCAGACGTCATGGCCGGACCGTACAGTGGAGAGGGAGGGGGAGCGCCCATGACGGACCGACACAGGGCCGACCGGGTCGGCCGGGACACCCACGGGGTGGAGCACGGCTTCCCCCATCGGGAGGCCGTACGGGCCTCGCTCACCGCGCTCTACCGCCGCCTCGGCCCCACTGGCGTCGGCCGGTACCCGGCCAGCGTGACCGCCGCCGACGTGGCCCTCTCCCCCGGCGAGGACCCGCTGCTCGGCGCCGTCCGGGTGGCCCGCGTCCTGGTGCGCCACCTGCGCCTTCCCGAGGCGCCCACGGTGGTGACCTTCCGGACGATGGAGCACGCCGCGACCGTCGAGCCCGCGGCCGGACCCGCGTACGCGGTCGAGCTCAACGCGCGCTTCCGGGCCCGCCCCCGGGACATCGGCGCCGCCCTCGCGCACGAGCTCACCCATGTCCTGCTGCACCGGCTGGACCTGGGCTTCCCCGACACCGGGCGGAACGAGATCCTCACCGACGTCACCGCCGCCTACCTCGGCGCCGGATGGCTGCTTCTCGACGCCTTCCGGCAGGACGGCGCCGAGAGCCAGAAGCTCGGCTACCTCACGCCGGAGGAGTTCGGCTGGGTCCTCGCGCAGCGGGCCGCGCTCTTCCGCGAGGACCCGTCCCCCTGGTTCACCAGCGCGGTCGCGTACGAGGCGTGGCGGCGGGGCCGGGCCGAGGCGGAACGGGAGCGCCGCCTCCCCCCGCTGGCCGACGCGCCCTGGACCGCCCGCCGCCGCTACGCCCTGGACCGGCGCCTCGGCCGGGCCGCGCCCGGCGCCCCGTACGCCTTCGCCGGCGGCGCCCCGGCGACGACCGTGGCCTTCCCCTGCCCGGTCTGCCACCAGCGCCTCCGCGTCCCCGCCGACCGCCCCCTGCGCGCCCGCTGCCGACTGTGCGGGACGGTCCTCGACTGCGCCGGCTGACCGCGCCACCGGCGGAAATGCCGCGACTCCCCCGTCGCCGACGGCGACGATACGGACATGACGCGAAGCTTCGAAGACCTGGTGGCGGAGGCCGAGGCGGCCCCGATGGAGGGCTGGGACTTCTCCTGGCTCGACGGACGGGCCACCGAGGAGCGCCCCTCGTGGGGCTATCAGCGGCTGCTGGGCGAGCGGTTGGCCCGGGCCTCGGCCGCGCTCGACATCCAGACCGGCGGCGGCGAGGTGCTCGCCGGGGCCGGGAAGCTGCCGCCGTCGACGGCCGCCACCGAGTCCTGGCCGCCCAACGTGGCGAAGGCGACCCGGCTGCTGCACCCGCTCGGCGCGGTCGTCGTCCACGACGAGGACGAGCCGCCGCTGCCGTTCGGCGACGCGGCCTTCGACCTGGTCGTCAGCCGCCACCCGGTGACGGTGTGGTGGGAGGAGATCGCGCGGGTGCTGCGCCCCGGCGGCACCTACCTCTCCCAGCAGGTGGGCCCGGCCAGCGTCTTCGAGCTGGTCGAGTACTTCCTCGGGCCGCAGCCGGCCGGGACCCGCCGCGCCCGGCACCCCGAGGACGCGCGGCGGGCCGCCGAGGCGGCCGGCCTGGAGGTGGTGGACCTGCGGTCGGAGTCGCTGCGGACCGAGTTCCTGGACATCGGCGCGGTGGTCTGGTTCCTCCGGAAGGTGATCTGGATGGTGCCGGGCTTCACCGTGGAGGCGTACCGCGAGCGGCTCCGCGAACTGCACGCACGGATCACCGAGGAGGGCCCCTTCGTCGCCCATACCACCCGCTTCCTCATCGAGGCCCGCAAGCCCTGACCGGCGCCGGAGGAAAGGTGCGCCGGGAGCGGACGGCGGGTCAGGATGGAGTCATGAGCACGCTGTTCGACGCCATCGCCGGCGGGGACGAGGACGCGGTCGTCCGGGCCCTGCGCGCGGGGGCCGATCCCGAGGCCACCGACGACGGGGAGACCGCCCTCTATCGCGCGGCGGTGGCCGACGAGCCCGGGATCGTGCGGCTGCTGCTCGCCGCCGGCGCCGACCCGGGCCGGCCGAGCGGTCCGGACGGCGGCGACCTGCCGCTCTGCGGCGCGGCCTGCGGCGGGCACGCGGGGACCGTGCGGGCGCTGCTCGCGGCGGGGGCCCAGCCCGACCAGGAGGAGGAGTTCGGCTTCACCGCGCTCGCCTGGGCGGTGCGGCTCGGGCACGCGGAGGTCGTCCGGGTGCTGCTCGCGGCCGGGGCGGACGCCGATCGGATCGGCCCCGACGGGCTCGCCCCGCTGACCGCCGCCGCCCGCCGCGGCTCGACCGCCTGCGTACGGGCGCTGCTCGACCACGGCGCGCGGGACGCCGAGGCCGCGCTGCGGGAGGCGCTGCGGTGGATCGGCGTCGACATGGCGGCCGAGCTGCGGCGCGGGCTCGTCGCGGGGAACGGCGGCGGGGAGACGTACGAGGCCGTGGTGCGGCGGGTACGGGAGGACGGCGGCGTCACCGTCGTCGTCGAGCTGCTGCGGGAGGACGGGCGGCCCGGTCGCGGGGACGAGCGGCAGACCGGGCACGCGGCCGTCGCGACCCTCCTGGAGGCGGCGCTCGGACTGCGCACCCCGGCCGAGGAGCTGGCGGCGCGGGCGCTGCGCCGCGGGGACCCGGAGCTCGACGACTGGACGACGGCGGTGGACGAACTCGCCGGGCGCGCCGACGAGGAGACCTTCGTGGTGGCGGCCGGCTGGTGCGCCGACCGCGATCCGCTGCGGCGGGCGCTCGGCGCGCGGATCCTCGGCGCGCTCCCCGGGTTCGCGGCGAGCGCGGTGCCGGTGCTGCGGCGGCTGGCGGCCGAGGCGGCGGGCCCGGCGCGGGAGCCTCTCCTGTCGGCGGTGACGGCGCTCGGGGCGTGCGCGGAACCGGCCGCGGTGCCGGAGCTGCTGGGCGCCGCGGCCCATCCGGACCCGGAGGTGCGGCGGGCGGCGGCGGGGGCGCTGGCGGGGCTCGTACCGGCCGGCGACATGGACGCCCTGGGGGTGCTGCTCGCGCTGAGCCGGGACGGGGACGCGCGGGTGCGGGACTGGGCGGTGCTGGCCCTCGCCGAACTGCCGGACGACACGCCGCTGGTGCGGGAGGCGCTGGCGGAGCGGCTCGCCGACCCCGATCCGGAGACGGCGGCGGAGGCGGCCCGCGGGCTCGCGATCCGCCGGGACCCGCGGGCGGTGGACGCGCTGGCGGCGGTCCTGGCGGACGGCGCCCCGGACGGCGCGCCCCGCGAGACGGCGCTGGCCGCCCTGGAGTTCGTGCGCGACGCCCGGGTCAGGACCCGGCTGGAATGGATCCCCCCGCGCCGCCGCTAGACGGCCGCGGGGGAAGGTCCGTTCACGCGCCTTCGGTCACCGCCGTACGCGGCAGGCCGAGGCTGAGCAGGGCGGTGAGGGCGTAGGCGCCGAGGACCCACGGGAGGGCCGCCGCGACGGACAGGTCGGCGAAGTAGGCGGTGCCGACGACGGCCGCGCCGAGGGCTCCGCCGAACTGCTGGGCGGTGGAGAAGACCCCGGAGGCGCCGCCGGCGAGTTCGACGGGTGCGGCGGAGAGCACGATGTTCACCAGCGGGACGACGAGGAGTCCGAGCCCGGCGCCGGCGACGACGAGGCCGGGGACGAGCGGCCAGGCGGCGGTGGCGTGCGGGGACGCGTGCTCCATGGCGTACCAGACCCAGCCGTAGCCGGCGCCCATCAGGACCGCGCCGACGGCGGGGACGTACCGGCCGAGCTTCACGGCGAGCGGTTCGGCGACGGGCGCGGTGAGGAAGCCGCCGGCGGAGAAGGCGACCATGAGGACGCCCGCCTGGGTCGGGGTGTAGCCCTGGCCGCCCTGCAGCCACAGCGCGAGGACCAGGAAGAAGCCCTGCATGCCGAGGGCGAAGAGGAGCTGGACGGCGAGGCCGAGGGAGAAGGCCGGGACGGTGAGGACGCGGCGCGGGATCACCGAGCCGCGGGCGGCGACGCCGGCCACCGCGAGGGCGCCGGCCGCGAGCACGCCCCAGCCCCACAGCGGCCAGTCCCACTCGCGGCCCTGGACCAGCGGGAGGACGACGGCGACCAGGCCGGCGGCGAGGACCAGGCTGCCGAGGACCGGCGGGCGGGTCGTGGAGCGCTCGCGGGTGGCCGGGACGAGGACGACGGCGGCCGCGAGGGTGAGGGCGGCCACGGGGACGTTCACCAGGAAGACCGTGCGCCAGCCGAGGCCGAGGAGGTCGGCGTCGGTGAGGACCCCGCCGAGCAGCAGGCCCAGCGCGGAGGCGAGGCCGGCCACGGCCCCGTACATCCCGAAGACCTTGCCGCGCTCCCGGCCCCGGAAGAGGCTGTGGAAGGAGCCGAGGACCTGCGGCATGAGGACGGCGGCGGCCACCCCCTGCACGGCGCGGGCGGCGATCAGCTGGCCGGGGGTCTGGGCGAGTCCGCAGGCCAGGCTGGCGAGGCCGAAGGCGGCGGTGCCGGCGAGGAAGAGCGGGCGCCGGCCGTGGCGGTCGCCGAGCCGGCCGGCGACGACGAGGGTGGCGGCGAAGCCGAGGAGGTAGGCGGAGACCGTCCACTGCAGGGCGCTCTCGGAGGCGCCGAGGCCCTGCCCGAGGGAGGGCAGGGCGACGTTGACGATCGTGACGTCGACCAGATCCATCAGGGCGGCGGTCATCATGACGGCGGCGGCGGCCCAGCGGCGCGGGTGGGCGGTGTCGGCGACGGGGGCGCTCGACACGGTCAGGGACGGCATGGGAACCCCTCCAGGGCCTCATTGAATATTTCGTTCGTGCGAACGAAATAAAGATCCCACGCCCCGAGCGGTGATCACAAGTCTTTCGTTCGAGCGAACGAAATGAATTTTGCTAGGCTGCCGCCATGAGCGAGCAGACCCAGGACGGGCAGGACGGCCAGAACGGGCAGGACGGCCGGGAGCGGGCGGAGGTCGTCGCCGCGCTGACCACCGCCGGCCGCGACTCCAGCGCGGCCTCGGTCGCCTTCCACACCGCCATCGCCGCCCGGCAGGACCTGGGCGCCACCGAGACCAAGACGCTCGACCTGCTCGAACGGCACGGCCCGCTCACCGCGAAGGAGCTGGCCGGGCACTCCGGCCTCGCCCCCGCCTCCGTCACCGGCCTGGTCGACCGCCTGGAGCGCAAGGGGTACGTCCGCAGGGTGAAGCACCCGACGGACAAGCGCCGGGTGCTGATCGAGCCCCGCCCCGAGAAACTGGCCGAACTCGCCCCGCTCTTCGACGACTGGGCCCGCGAAGTGCACGAGCTGTACGAGGAGTTCAGCACCGCCGAACTGCGCACGGTGCTGCGCTTCCTGACCGGCGCCACCGAGCGCCAGCGCGCCGCGACCCGCCGCCTCGCGGACCCGGAGGACTAGCAGACCGGGCGGGCGAGCCGGAGGACCGGGCGGGCGAGCCGGGAAGACGGGCGGGCTACGCCCCGTACACCGGCTGCGGCGGCTCCGCGAGGGCCAGGAGTTTGCGGGCGGTCTCCCCCGCTTCCGCCGGGGTCCTGCGGCCGCCGCTGGACTCGCCCGGGCCCGGGCGCCAGCCCTCCATCACCGTCAGCCGGCCGCCCTCGGCCTCGAAGACCCGGCCGGTGACGCCCGCCGAGCCCGCCGAGCCGAGCCAGACCACCAGCGGGGAGACGTCCTCGGGGAGCGCCTGGAGGCCGTCGAAGACCCGCTCGGTCATCCGGGTGCGGGCGGCCGGGGCGACGGCGTTGACCTGCACGCCGTACCGGGCGAGTTCGGCGGCGGCGACCAGGGTGAGGCCGACGACGGCCGCCTTGGCCGCCGCGTAGTTCCCCTGCCCGACGCTGCCCAGGAGCCCCGCGCCGGAGGTCGTCTGCACGACCCGCGCCTCGGGCGTCCGCCCCGCCTTCGCCTCGGCCCGCCAGTGCGCGGCGGCGTACCGCAGCGGCAGGAAGTGCCCCTTGGCGTGGACGCGCATCACCGCGTCCCAGTCCTTCTCGTCGAGGTTGACCAGCATCCGGTCGCGCAGGAAGCCGGCGTTGCAGACCAGGGTGTCGAGCCGGCCGAAGGCGTCGAGGGCGGCGGCGACGAGCGAGCCGGCGCCCTCGGTGGAGGCGATGTCGCCGCCGTGGGCGACGGCCTCGCCGCCGGCGGCCCTGATCTCCTCGACGACGGCGGTGGCCGGGCTGTCGGGTCCGGGCGTGCCGTCGAGGCCGACGCCGAGGTCGTTGACGACGACCCGGGCGCCCTCGGCGGCGAAGGCGAGCGCGTGCGCCCGCCCGAGCCCCCGGCCCGCTCCGGTCACGACGACCACGCGGCCCTCACAGATCCCCATCTCGGTTCTCCCTCACGGCTGTCGCGACGCCACGGTCGCTCCGGTACGGACCAGCGGCGGCACCCCGGCGCGACCGGAAGGCCGTTCCGACCGGGACGGGCACGCCCCTCCCCGTCCGGCCCGTCGGCTGCTACCTTCCTCACCGGGAAGCCGCCTAACAAACGTTTGGTGGGAAAATAGCGGACGCGCTCCCGCGTGTCTGCACCCCGCGCCCGACCGAACCCCTTTCCCCCTCAGCAAGGGAGTCCGCATGTCCCTGTCGAGACGCGCACTGCTGACCACCGCCGGAGCCGCCGCCCTCGTGGCGTCCGTCGCGCCGTCCGCCGCCGCCGCTCGCCCCCGGACCACGAGCCCGATCCGCCAGATCCCGCTCCAGGGCGCGGTGAACGTCCGCGACCTGGGCGGATACCCCACCTACGACGGCGCGCGGGTCCGGCAGGGCCTCGTCTACCGGGCCGACCACCTCGGCAAGCTGACCGACGCCGACGTGACCACGCTCGGCGGACTCGGGCTGTCCGGGGCCATCGACTTCCGGATCCCGATGGAGGTCGGGTACGACGGGGCCGACCGGCTGCCCGCCGGGGTCACCGCCGTCTCCCGGCCGGTCACCGACAACGGCCTCTTCGGGCAGCTGCTCGCCGCGATCGGCTCGCGCGACCCGGTGCGGCAGGAGGAGATGCTGGGCGGCGGCCGCGCCGCGGCCTTCATGGCGGACGTCTACCGCACCTTCGTCACCGACGCGGCGAACCGGGACGCCTTCGGGCGGACCCTGCGCGAGCTGGCCGCGCCCGGCGCGGGCCCGGTGCTCTACCACTGCACCTCGGGCAAGGACCGCACCGGCTGGACGAGTTGGCTGGTCCTGCGGCTCGTCGGGGTGCCGGAGCGGCTCGCCACCGAGGACTACCTGGCCTCCAACACGATCCGCGCCGCACACGACGCCCGGGTCCGCGAGGGCCTGAAGGCGGCGGGCCTGATGCAGAACCCGGAGCTGATCGTGCCGCTCCAGGAGGTCCGCCTGGAGTACCTGGACGCGGCCCTCGCGGAGGTCCGCTCCGGCTACGGCGGCCTGTACCGCTATGTGACGGCCGGCCTGGGCCTGGACCTGCGCACCCTGACGGGTCTGCGGGAGCGGCTGGCCGGCTGACGCGGGTGCGGCGCGGCCCGTGCGGGGGCCGCGCCCGCCCGCGTACGACGCCCCCTGCCCGCCCGGCACGGGCGACGGCCGGGCGGGTCAGGCGCGTACGGCGATCCCGTCCAGGACCATCGACAGGTACTGGCGGGCGATCTCCTCGGGGCCGTGGTGTCCGCCCGGCCGGTACCAGGAGGCCGCGACCCAGACGGTGTCGCGGAGGAAGCGGTAGGTGAGCCGGATGTCGAGGTCGGCCCGGAACACGCCGTCCGCCACCCCGCGCTCCAGCGTGCCGAGCCACGCCTTCTCGAACCGGCTCTGCGAGTCCGCGAGATAGGCGAACCGGGGCAGGTCGGTGAGGTGCCGGGACTCCTTCTGGTAGATGGCGACGGCGGCGCGGTGCCGGTCGATCTCGCGGAAGGACTCGGTCACGAGCGCCTCGACCGTCTCCCGGGGGCCGAGACCGGCGGCGAGGACGGCGTCGTACCCCTCCCACAGCTCGGTGAGGAAGGTGGAGAGGATCTCGTCCAGCATCGACTCCTTGGAGTCGAAGTGGTAGTAGAGGCTGCCGGCGAGCATGCCGGCGGCGTCCGCGATCTTGCGGACGGTGGTGGCGTTGTAGCCCTGGGCGGCGAACACCTCGGCGGCGGTGTCGAGGAGTTCGCGGCGCCGCTCGGGCGCGGCGGCGTTCACCTGGTTCTTCTTCTTGGTCGCTGACACCCGCCCATTGTCGTCGGTCCGGGGCGGCCGGTGGCGGGCTCAGCCGTCCTCGCGCGGCGGGGCGTCGTCGTTGCCGCGCCGCAGGGTGCGCGGCGCGCGCCCGGGGCGCCAGGTGGTGAAGCAGATCTCGTCGCCCTCCACCCAGGTCCGTACGACCTCGGCGGGCTCCACCCGGAAGAGGTGGAAGGGCAGCGGCGCCCCGGCCTCCGCGGCGTACCGCGCGACCTCGGCGGGGTCGGTGACCTCGACGGCCCGCCCGGAGATCCGGACGTCCCCGCCGCCCATGTCGGTGCCGGCGCCGGGGTTGGCGAGCAGCGAGAACCGGGGGTCGCGCCGCAGGTCGAGCGCCTTCCGCGAGTTCGGCATCATGCCGAGCCACAGCTCGCCGCCCCGGAAGTCGGCCTCGATGCCGCTGAGCCGCGGCGAGCCGTCCTTCCGGAGGGTGGCGAGGGCGTGGTGGGTGTACTGCCCGAAGCGCTCCCGCACGGTGGCGGCGAGGGCGGGTTCGGCGGCCTCGAAGGCCGCCCAGGTGAGGGTTCCGGTGTCAGGCATGATCCCAGGAAACACCGGATACCCGCCATCTTCTGTCTGGATTGCTCCGGGCGTTCAGAAGCGGTCGGACACCGGCCCACCCCACCGCGCCGCGGGAGCGGTCAGGCATCCGCCCGGCCCGCCCCGCCGGCCCGGGGCAGCGGTCAGGAACCCGCCCGCTCCGCCTTGCTCCGCTCCACGCAGAACTCGTTGCCCTCCGGGTCGGCCATCGTCGCCCAGCCCGTCCCGTCCGGCCTCCGGTGGTCGCCGATCAGCCTCGCCCCGAGCGCGAGCAGCCGCTCGACCTCCTCGTCCCGGGTCCGGTCCTGCGGCTGGAGGTCGAGGTGGACCCGGTTCTTCACCGACTTCCCCTCGGGGACCCGGATGAAGAGCAGCGAGGCGCCCGCCGACTCGACGGTGGCCTCGGGGTCCCCGGGGTGGTCGTCGTCGGCGAGCCTGCCGTCCAGGACCTCCGCCCAGAACGAGGCGAGGGCGTGGGCGTCGGCACAGTCGATGGTCACGTGGCGTACGAGAGAGCTCATGGCGTCATGATCCCCGGCGGCCGGGACGGCGGCCAGGGGATCGCGACGACCCGTCACCCGCCGGCGTCCGCCAGGCCCTTGCCCTCGGTGGCGGCGACCAGGGCGGCCAGCGAGGAGCGGGCGCCCTGGAGGTCGGATATCCGGGCGTCGATCGCGTCGAGCCGGGCCACCAGGAGGGGGCTGAGGCAGGGCTCGATCTCCGCCTCGCTGCCGCAGACGCAGTCGAGCACCTCGGAGATGACCCGGGTGGGGAGGCCGGCGCCCAGGAGGGCGCGGATCCGGCGGACCACGGCCGGGGCGTCGGGGCCGTAGCGGCGCTGGCCGCCCGGCGTGCGGTCCGGGACGAGCAGGCCCTGCTCCTCGTAGTAGCGGAGCAGCCGGACGGCGACGCCGGTCTCCTTCGACAGCTCACCGATCTTCATGCGGTCCCCCACCCTTCACGCGATCCCCCGATCTCCATGTGACCCCCCTCACAGCGCCCGGTCGGAGCTTGAAGCTCACATCCATGTGAGCTCCTAGCGTCTCCCCCATGACGACGCACACGAACGACTCGAACACCTCCATCCTCTCCGACACCTTCCGGATCGGCGGCGATCTCCCGGTCCGCCGCATCGGCTACGGCACCATGCGGCTCGCCGACGGCCCCGGGGACCCCACCGGACCCGAGGCGCGGATCTGGACGGCGCCGGCCGACCGGGCGGCGGCGGTCCGGCTGCTGCGGACGGCCGCCGAGGCCGGGGTGACGCTCTTCGACACGGCGGACGCCTACGCCCTGGGCGCGGGCGAGGACCTGCTGGCCGAGGCGCTCGCCCCGTACGGGGACGAGGTCGCCGTCGCGACCAAGGTGGGCGTGGTGCGGCCCTCCCCCACCGAGTGGGTGCCGCTCGGCCATCCCGCCTATCTGCGCCAGCAGGCCGAGCTGAGCCTGCGCCGGCTGCGCACCGAGCGGATCGACCTGCTCTATCTGCACCGGCTGGACGAGAACGTGCCGGTGGCCGAGCAGGTCGGGGCCCTGCGGCGGCTCCAGGAGGAGGGGAAGGTCCGGCACATCGGCCTCTCCGAGGTGACGGTGGCGCAGCTGACCGAGGCCGAGGCGGTGGCGCCGGTCGCGGCGGTGCAGAACCTGTACAACCTCGCGGCCCGCGACCACGAGGCGGTCCTGGAGCACACCGCCGGGCGCGGGATCGCGTTCGTGCCGTTCTTCCCGGTCGCGATGGGCGGGCACACGGGTCCGGACGGGCCGGTCGCCGAGGTGGCCCGCGAGGTCGGGGCCACCCCGTCGCAGACGGCGCTGGCCTGGCTGCTGCACCGGGCGCCGCACGTCCTGCCGATCCCCGGCACCTCCTCCGAGCGCCATCTGAAGGAGAACCTGGGCGCGCTGGACGTACGGCTCACGGACGCGCAGTTCGCCCGCCTGTCGGCCGCGTCGGCGTCATGACCGGACGATGCCCTGGGCGCGGGCGGCGGTGAGCCAGCGGGGGAACTCGGCGACCAGCCGGTCGTACAGCTCCGCGTCCGCGATCCGGCCGGGGTCCTTCCCGGCGTGGAAGAAGCCGGAGTTGTCGACGCACCGCCGCTCGGGGACGGCGAGTTCGTCGAGCCGGCGCAGGAAGTCGAACTGCTTGCTGCCGGGGTCGCCGAAGCCGACGAACTGCCAGAAGAGCGGCAGCCGGGCCGCCTTGCAGACGTACCGCTCGGCGGCCAGCCGGTTGATCGGCCCGCCGTCGGTCTGGAAGACGACGAGGGCGGGCGCGGTGGCCCCGCTGTCGAGGTAGTGGTCGATGACCGCGTCCATGGCGAGGTGGTAGCTGGTCTTGCCCATGTGACCGAGCCCGGAGACGATCCGGTCGACCCGCCCCTGGTGGTCGTCGAGCCGGATCTCGGTCTCGGCGTCGACGTCGGTCGAGAAGAAGACGACCGGCACCCGGCCGTCGTCGTCGAGCTGGGCGGAGAGCCCGAGGACCCGGTCGGCGAGGGCCTGGACGCTGCCGTCGTTGTAGTAGGGCTTCATCGAGCCGGAGTAGTCGACGACCAGGTACACGGCGACGCGCTGCCCGTCGACGCCGTGCCGGCGCAGCGACTCCCCGGCCGTCTTGTACAGACTGACCAGCGCGGGCGCGGTCTCCTCGACCTTGCGCAGGCTCAGTGCCATGTCAGCGCTCCCCCTCGGCTCTCTCGGCCTTCTCGGCCCTCTCGATGTCCGCGAGCATGGCGTCGGCCAGGTCGCGTTCGGCGGCGTGGTACCGCTCGGCCCAGGTGAGGGCGAGCAGCGGGTACGCCCACGCCTCGTCCGCCCCGGCCTCGGCCGCGTCGGCGGCGGCGCGCCGGCGCAGGGTCTCGGCGTGGTCGCGGTGGCCGGCCAGGATCTCGCGGATCCGGGCGGGCTCCAGGAGGTGGCCGAGCCAGAGCCGCAGCAGCGGCCCGTGCTTGAGGACGGGCGGATCGACGGGGGCGGTTCCGGCCCAGGCGCGGACGGCGGCCAGGCCCTCGCCGGTGATGCGGTAGACCCGCTTGTCGCGGCTGCCGGATTCGGGGGCGACCAGGCGGGAGGTGGCGTATCCGGCGGTCTCCAGGCGGCGCAGCTCGCTGTAGACCTGGCTGAAGGACGGGCTCCAGTAGAAGAGCCCGAGCGAGCGGTCGGCCCATTTCTTGACGTCGTAGCCGGACAACTCCCGTCCGAAGGAGAGCAGTCCGAGCACGGCCCAGCTCGTCGCGGGAAGTCCCGGCACGGTCGCGTCGTCGTCCTCCACGTCCACCACGGGCGGCAGTCTACGGCCCTTCCCCCTCCTCTCTATGCCTGCTAGAAGTATTTCGACTAGGCATACGAGCCATCAACGGGAGGAGCAGCCCGTGAAGTTCTCCATGATCTTCGAAGCACAGCTCGTCGACCCGACCCCCGCCCGCGAGCACCAGGTGCTCCGTGACTGCGTCGAACAGGCCGTCCTCGCCGAGGAGATGGGCTTCGACCGGATCTGGGCGGTGGAGCACCACTCCCTCACGCGGTACGCGCACATGAGCGCCTCCGAGATCTTCCTGACCTGGGTGGCGGCCAGGACCGAGCGGATCCGCGTCGGGCACGGCGTGGTCACCATGCCGTTCGGCTACCAGCATCCGGTCCGGACGGCCGAACGGACCGCGATGCTCGACGTCCTGTCCGGCGGGCGGGTCGACGTCGGTGCCGGGCGCGGCGCGACCCGTCAGGAGATGCGGATGTTCGGGGTGCGGCCCGAGGACACCCGCGCGCAGACCGAGGAGGCGCTGCGGATCCTCGCGGCGGCCTGGCGGGAGGAGGAGTTCACGTGGCGCGGCACGCTGGACATCGGCCCGGGCGCGGTGCTGCCCCGCCCGGTCCAGACCCCGCACCCGCCGCTCTTCATGGCCTGCTCACGGCACGACTCGGTCCGGCGGGCGGCCGAACTCGGCGTCGGGGCGCTGGTCCTCGGGTTCGCCGGCGCCGAGGACGTGCGGGCGATGCGGGAGGTGTACGACGCGGCCCGCGCCGCCCGCGACGGCTCCCTCTTCGTCTCCACGGAGGTCAACGACCACTTCTCGGCGCTCTGTCCGACGGTCGTCCTGGACGACGCGGCCCGCGCGCTGCGGCTCGGCACCCGGGGCCAGCGCTTCTTCGCCGAGTCGATCGCCCACTGGTACGCGGGCGGGCCCGCCCCCACCGGGTACGCGGAGGACGAGGACCACGCCGGGGCGCTCGCCGAGCAGCGGGAGAAGCTGGTGGCCCGGCTGCACGAGGCGGACGTGCCGGCCCGGCCGGTGGACACCGGCACATACCACACCGACCACGCCTACGGCGACGCGGAGACGGCGATCGCCTACGTGGAACGGCTCCGGGACATCGGCGTCGACGAGGTGATGTGCCTGATCCAGATGGGCACGGTGCCGCAGGAGGTCTGTCTGGAGACCATCCGGCAGTGGGGCGAGCGGGTCATCCCGCGCTTCCGGGCCGGGGCGGCACACCACGACGCCCGCCCCTGAGTCCTTGGTCGGGGACGGGGCGGGCGTCGTTCGGTTCCGTACGCCGTTGTACGGGACGTTCGGTGGGGCCGGTCAGACCAGCAGGGAGCGGTCCGTCGGGCGGATCGGGGCCGGCAGGGAGCTGGCGCCGGTGAGGTAGCGGTCGACGCCGCGGGCGGCGGAGCGGCCCTCGGCGATGGCCCAGACGATCAGCGACTGGCCGCGGCCGGCGTCGCCGGCGACGTAGACGCCGTCGACGTTGGTGGCGAACTCGGCGTCGCGGGCGATGTTGCCCCGCTCGTCGAGGTCGACGCCGAACTGGGCGACCAGGCCGTTCTGGACGTCGGTGCCGGTGAAGCCCATGGCGAGGGTGACCAGCTGGGCGGGGATCTTCCGCTCGGTGCCGGGCTTCTGGGTCAGCTTGCCGTCGACGAACTCGACCTCGACCAGGTGGAGGTACTGGACGTTGCCGTCCTCGTCGCCCTCGAAGTGGGTGGTGGAGACGGAGTAGACCCGTTCGCCGCCCTCCTCGTGCGCCGAGGTGACCTTGTAGAGCATGGGGAAGGTCGGCCAGGGCTGGTTGGCGTTCCGCTCCTCGCCCGGCTTCGGCATGATCTCCAGCTGGGTGACGGAGGCCGCGCCCTGGCGGTGGGCGGTGCCGACGCAGTCGGCGCCGGTGTCGCCGCCGCCGATGACGACGACGTGCTTGCCCTCGGCGCTGATCGGCGAGGCCACGAAGTCGCCCTCGACGACCTTGTTGGCGAGCGGCAGGTACTCCATCGCCTGGTGGATGCCCTTGAGCTCGCGGCCCGGCACCGGCAGGTCGCGGGCGGTGGTGGCGCCGGCGGCGACCACGACCGCGTCGAACCGCTTGCGCAGGTCGGTGGCGGTGACGTCGCGGCCGACCTCGACGCCGGTGCGGAACTTGGTGCCCTCCGCGCGCATCTGCTCGATGCGGCGGTTGATGTGCCGCTTCTCCATCTTGAACTCGGGGATGCCGTAGCGCAGCAGGCCGCCGATGCGGTCGGCGCGCTCGTACACGACCACGGTGTGGCCGGCCCGGGTCAGCTGCTGGGCGGCGGCGAGGCCGGCCGGGCCGGAGCCGATGACCGCGACGGTCTTGCCGGAGAGGCGCTCGGGCGCCTGCGGCCTGACGTCGTTGGCGTCCCACGCCTTGTCGATGATGGAGACTTCGACGTTCTTGATGGTGACGGCCGGCTGGTTGATGCCGAGCACGCACGCCGACTCGCACGGAGCCGGGCACAGGCGGCCGGTGAACTCCGGGAAGTTGTTGGTGGCGTGGAGGCGCTCGGACGCCGCCGACCAGTCCTCGCGGTAGGCGTAGTCGTTCCACTCGGGGATCAGGTTCCCGAGCGGGCAGCCGTTGTGGCAGAACGGGATGCCGCAGTCCATGCAGCGGCCGGCCTGCTTGCTGATGATCGGCAGCAGGGAGCCGGGGACGTAGACCTCGTTCCAGTCGCGGACGCGCTCCGCGACGGGGCGGGTCTCGGCGACCTCGCGGCCGGTGGTGAGAAAGCCCTTCGGGTCAGCCATGGGTCGCCGCCTCCATCATCTTCTCGGTGGTCTCCCGCTCGGAGAGACCGGCGAGCTCAGCGGCGTCCTTGGCGGCGAGCACTGCCTTGTACGTGGTCGGGATGATCTTGCTGAAGCGGCTCACCGCCGCGTCCCAGTCGGCCAGGAGCTTCTCGGCGACGGTGGAGCCGGTCTCCTCCTGGTGGCGGCGCACGACGTCGTGCAGCCACGCCTTGTCGGCGTCCGACGGGGCCTCGATCGCGCCCTGGTTGCCGGAGTTGACGTGGTTCCGGTCGAGGTCGATGACGTAGGCGACGCCGCCGGACATGCCCGCCGCGAAGTTGCGGCCGGTCTCGCCGAGGACGACCGCCGTGCCGCCGGTCATGTACTCGCAGCCGTGGTCGCCCACGCCCTCCGAGACGACCAGGGCGCCGGAGTTGCGGACGCAGAACCGCTCGCCGGTGCGGCCGCGCAGGAAGAGCTCGCCGCCGGTGGCACCGTACGCGATGGTGTTGCCCGCGATGGTGGAGTACTCGGCCAGGTGGTCGGCGCCCCGGTCCGGGCGGACGATCACGCGGCCGCCGGAGAGGCCCTTGCCGACGAAGTCGTTGGCGTCGCCCTCCAGGCGGAGGGTCACGCCGGCCGGCAGGAAGGCGCCGAAGGACTGGCCGGCGGAGCCGGTGAAGGTGAGGTCGATGGTGTCGGCCGGGAGGCCGGCGCCGCCGAACTTCTTGGTCACCTCGTGGCCGAGCATGGTGCCGACCGTGCGGTTGATGTTGCGGATCGCGACCTGGGCGCGGACCGGCTGGGCCTGCTCGGCGGAGGCGGCGTTCAGCGCCTCGGCGGCGAGCTGGATCAGCTCGTTGTCGAGCGCCTTCTCCAGGCCGTGGTCCTGCTCGACCAGGGCGTGGCGGACCGCGCCCTCGGGCAGCTCCGGCACGTAGAAGAGCGGCTCCAGGTCGAGGCCCTGCGCCTTCCAGTGGGAGACGGCCCGGCTGGTGTCGAGCAGCTCGGCGTGGCCGACGGCCTCCTCGATCGTGCGGAAGCCCAGCTCGGCGAGGAGCTCGCGGACCTCCTGCGCGATGAACTCGAAGAAGTTGACGACGTACTCGGCCTTGCCGGAGAAGCGGTCGCGGAGGACCGGGTTCTGGGTGGCGATGCCGACCGGGCAGGTGTCGAGGTGGCAGACGCGCATCATGACGCAGCCGGAGACGACGAGCGGCGCGGTCGCGAAACCGAACTCCTCGGCGCCGAGCAGCGCGGCGACGACGACGTCGCGGCCGGTCTTCAGCTGGCCGTCGGTCTGGACGACGATCCGGTCGCGCAGGCCGTTGAGCAGCAGGGTCTGCTGGGTCTCGGCGAGGCCGAGCTCCCAGGGGCCGCCCGCGTGCTTCAGCGAGGTCAGCGGCGAGGCGCCGGTGCCGCCGTCGTGGCCGGAGATGAGGACGACGTCCGCGTGGGCCTTGGACACGCCGGCCGCGACCGTGCCGACGCCGACCTCGGAGACCAGCTTCACGTGGATGCGGGCCGACGGGTTGGCGTTCTTCAGGTCGTGGATCAGCTGGGCCAGGTCCTCGATGGAGTAGATGTCGTGGTGCGGCGGCGGCGAGATGAGGCCGACGCCGGGCGTCGAGTGACGCGTCCTGGCGACCCACGGGTAGACCTTGTGGCCGGGCAGCTGGCCGCCCTCGCCGGGCTTGGCGCCCTGGGCCATCTTGATCTGGATGTCGTCGGCGTTGACCAGGTACTCGGAGGTGACGCCGAAGCGGCCGGAGGCGACCTGCTTGATCGCGGAGCGGCGCGCCGGGTCGTACAGGCGGTCCGAGTCCTCGCCGCCCTCACCGGTGTTCGACTTGCCGCCGAGCCGGTTCATGGCGATGGCGAGGGTCTCGTGCGCCTCCTGGGAGATGGAGCCGTACGACATGGCGCCGGTGGAGAAGCGCTTGACGATCTCGGAGACCGGCTCGACCTCGTCGATCGAGATCGGGGTGCGGCCCTCGGTGGCGAAGCCGAACAGGCCGCGGAGCGTCATCAGGCGCTCGGACTGCTCGTTCACCCGGTCCGTGTACTTCTTGAAGATGTCGTACCGCTTGTTCCGCGTGGCGTGCTGGAGGCGGAAGACGGTCTCCGGGTCGAAGAGGTGCGGCTCGCCCTCGCGGCGCCACTGGTACTCGCCGCCGATCTCCAGGGCGCGGTGCGCGGAGGCGATGCCGGTGGCCGGGTACGCCTTGGCGTGCCGGGCGGCGACCTCCTTCGCGACGACGTCCAGGCCCGCGCCGCCGATCTTGGTGGCGGTGCCGTTGAAGTAGCGGGCGACGAACTGCTCGTCGAGGCCGACGGCCTCGAAGACCTGGGCGCCGCGGTAGGAGGCGACGGTGGAGATGCCCATCTTCGACATGACCTTGAGGACGCCCTTGCCGAGGGCGTAGATCAGGTTGCGGATGGCCTGCTCGGGCTCGATGTCCGACAGGAAGGTGCCGGCGCGGAGCAGGTCCTCGACGGACTCCATGGCCAGGTACGGGTTGACCGCCGCGGCGCCGTAGCCGATGAGCAGGGCGACATGGTGGACCTCGCGGACGTCACCGGCCTCGACCAGCAGGCCCACCATGGTGCGCTGCTTGGTGCGGATGAGGTGGTGGTGGACGGCCGCGGTGAGCAGCAGCGACGGGATCGGCGCGTGCTCGGCGTCGGAGTGCCGGTCGGAGAGGACGATCAGGCGGGCGCCGCCCTCGATGGCCGCGTCGGCCTCGGCGCAGATGGCGTCGATGCGGGCGGCGAGGGCCTCGCCGCCGCCGGAGACCCGGTAGAGGCCGGAGAGCGTGGCGGCCTTCATGCCCGGCATGTCGCCGTCGTGGTTGATGTGGATGAGCTTGGCGAGCTCGTCGTTGTCGATCACCGGGAAGGGCAGGGTGACCGAGCGACAGGAGGCCGCGGTCGGGTCGAGCAGGTTGCCCTGGGGGCCGAGGGAGGAGCGCAGCGAGGTGACGAGCTCTTCCCGGATGGCGTCCAGCGGCGGGTTGGTGACCTGCGCGAAGAGCTGGGTGAAGTAGTCGAAGAGCAGCCGGGGGCGCTCGGAGAGGGCCGCGATCGGCGAGTCGGTGCCCATGGAGCCGATCGGCTCGGCGCCGGTGCGGGCCATCGGGGCGAGGATGACGCGGAGTTCTTCCTCGGTGTAGCCGAAGGTCTGCTGGCGGCGGGTGACCGAGGCGTGGGTGTGCACGATGTGCTCGCGCTCGGGGAGGTCGGAGAGCTCGATCTCCCCGGTCTCCAGCCACTCGGCGTACGGCTGCTCGGCGGCGAGGCCGGCCTTGATCTCGTCGTCCTCGATGATGCGGTGCTCGACGGTGTCGACGAGGAACATCTTGCCGGGCTGGAGGCGGCCCTTGCGGACGACCTTGGCGGGGTCGATGTCGAGGACGCCGACCTCGGAGGAGAGGACGACGAGGCCCTCGTCGGTGACCCAGTAGCGGCCGGGGCGCAGGCCGTTGCGGTCGAGGACCGCGCCGACCTGGACGCCGTCGGTGAAGGTGACGCAGGCGGGGCCGTCCCAGGGCTCCATCATCGTGGAGTGGTACTGGTAGAAGGCGTGCCGCGCGGGGTCCATGGAGTCGTGGTTCTCCCACGCCTCGGGGACCATCATCAGGACGGCGTGCGGCAGCGAACGGCCGCCGAGGTGGAGCAGCTCCAGGACCTCGTCGAAGGAGGCGGTGTCGGAGGCGTCCGGGGTGCAGATCGGGAAGATCCGCTCCAGGCCCTTGCCGGCCTTGCTCGCGCCGAAGACGTCGGTGGCGAGCTGGGCCTCGCGGGCGGTCATCCAGTTGCGGTTGCCCTTGACCGTGTTGATCTCGCCGTTGTGGGCGACGAAGCGGTACGGGTGGGCGAGCGGCCAGCTCGGGAAGGTGTTGGTGGAGAACCGGGAGTGGACGAGGGCGATGGCGGAGGCCAGACGCCGGTCCGACAGGTCCGGGAAGAAGGGCTCCAGCTGCCCGGTGGTGAGCATCCCCTTGTAGACGAGGGTGCGGGCGGAGAGCGACGGGAAGTACGTCGCGGCCTCGCGCTCGGCGCGCTTGCGGAGCGCGAACGCCTTGCGGTCCAGCGCGATGCCGGTGGACTCCCCGTCGGTCACGAAGACCTGGCGGAAGGCCGGCATGGTGGAGCGGGCGGTGGCGCCGAGCAGGCCGGGGGCGACGGGGACCTCGCGCCAGCCGAGGACGGTGAGGCCCTCGTCGGCGGCGATCGTCTCGATCGCGGCGGCGGTCTCGTCGGCGCTGTCGACGGGGAGGAAGGCGGTGCCCACCGCGTACGCGCCGGCCGCGGGCAGCTCGAAGTCGGTGACCTCGCGGAAGAAGGCGTCCGGGACCTGGAGCAGGATGCCGGCGCCGTCTCCGGAGTCGGGCTCGGAGCCGGTGGCGCCGCGGTGCTCGAGGTTGCGCAGTACGGTCAGCGCCTGCTCGACCAGCGCGTGGCTGGCCACACCGGTGAGGGTGGCCACGAACCCGACACCACAGGCGTCGTGTTCGTTACGGGGGTCGTACATCCCCTGGGGGGCGGGGCGACCGTCCATGGGCGACCAGGCGTCGGAACGCATCGGCTCTCCCGTCGTCGTCGTGGCATATGCAGATGCCGAGGGACGACGTTGGCCCTCCGCGAAATTTCGTGCAGGTTACATGATGGCGCGCTTCTCGCCTAGCGGATAGCTCGTTCCAGCATGCGGACACCTCCGACACGGAGCGGTGGTGCGCGTTCACCTATTTTCTCGGGATGCGGGGACAGTGACTGCACCGTGACTGATCCGCGGGGGACGGGACCGTACCGGTCCGTCCGGGCAGGGCCTCATTGCCCCACGACGCTTCTGCCTCTTTCCCGCTGGTCACGGGTTCGAAACCGCCGGGTAACCGGCTACATATGTGGCGTCCTGCATAGTGTCTCACCGCCGCGCGGGTTGCGACCAGGGATATTCGTCACAGCGAGAATGCGGCCTACGCCCTGAAATGTCACCCCGAAAAGTCCGAAAGGCCCCGCGTGGGGGCCTCTCGGGCTTCTGCGGTGGTACGGATTCCGTTCCGCCGGTCACGCGGGGAGACCGGCGGTCACGGGCGTCGGGGCCGCCCCCTCGGGAGGGGCTAGACGGCCGCGCCGATGAGCATGCCGAGCCCGTAGGTGACCGCCGCGGCGGCACCGCCGAGCACCAGCTGGCGCAGACCGCTGAACCACCAGCCGCGCGCGGTGACCCGGGCGACCAGCGCGCCGCAGGCGAAGAGGCCGAGGAGCGCGAGCAGCACGGCCGGCCAGAGCGCGGTCGCGCCGAGCAGGTACGGCAGCAGCGGCAGCAGCGCGCCGAGCGCGAAGGAGCCGAAGGACGAGACGGCGGCGACGACCGGCGACGGCAGGTCGTCGGGGTCGATGCCCAGCTCCTCGCGGGCGTGGATCTCCAGCGCCTGCTCGGGGTCCCGGGAGAGCTGCATCGCGACCTCGCGGGCGAGCGCGGGCTCGACGCCGCGGGAGACGTAGAGGGCGGCCAGCTCCTCCATCTCGTCGATCGGGTGCTTGCGCAACTGGACGCGCTCCACGTCCAGTTCGGCCTGGACGAGCTCGCGCTGCGAGGCGACGGAGGTGTACTCGCCGGCCGCCATGGAGAAGGCGCCCGCCGCGAGTCCGGCGAGCCCGGTGACGACGATCGTCTGAGAGGAGACGGAACCGCCGGCGACACCGGTCATGAGGGCGAGGTTGGAGACCAGGCCGTCCATCGCGCCGAAGACCGCGGGCCGCAGCCAACCGCCGTTCACGTCACGGTGGGTGTGGTTGTCGCGGTGGGCCTCGTGCAGTGGCGCCTGGGCTTCGATGATGGACATGGCTCTCCCCTCGTTCCGGCGGGCCGGTCGCGTCCGCCGCCCCCGACGCACTCGAAAATACGCCCGATGTAAGGGTCCCGCCAGCAAGGCAGGCCGTACTTAGTAAGGCCCGCCTCAGTGTGGTGACCCTTCCCTGACCTCCCGTCACCTCCCGCTTCCCCACGGACAGACGGGTGACAGAGGCGGTCCACCGGCGAGTCGTCCGCCCGCCGTGGCACAGATCCAGGCGAAGGGGTACCGCCGAAGAGGTGCCCGCACCGAGGAAGGGGCGCGGAGATGGTGACCACGACATGCGACACCCGGGAACGGGCGAGGGGGGCGCTGCTCGGCCTCGCCGTCGGCGACGCGCTCGGCGCCCCCGCCGAGAACATGAAGCCCTCCGAGATCCGCCGCAGGTGGGGGCGGATCGAGGGCTTCCTGACGGACCGTCCGGCGGGCACCGACGACACCGAGTACGCGATCTTCTCGGCGCTGCTGCTCGCCCGGCACGGCTCGGCGCTCACCGTCGCCCACGTCGAGCGGGCCTGGCACCGCTGGATCGCCGACCTCGACGAGGGCCCCTTCCGCGGCGCGGGCTTCTCCGAGCGCGGCACCCTGGAGAACCTCCGCCGGGGCCTGGCGGCCCCCATCTCCGCCCAGCACCGGCACGCGTGGTCGGACGGACTGGCCATGCGGGCCGCGCCCTTCGGCGTCTTCGCGGCCGGCCGCCCGGCGGAGGCGGCCCGGCTCGTCGCCATCGACGGCAGCGTCAGCCACGAGGGCGAGGGCATCTACGGCGGCCAGGCGGTGGCGGCGGGCGTCGCGGCGGCGATGTCCGGCGCCGGCGTCACGTCCGTGATCGCGGCGGCCCTGTCGGTGATCCCCATGGACTCCTGGACGGCCCGCTCGCTGCGGCGCGCGGTGGTCGCGGCGCAGCGCGTCCAGCCGGACCCGCTCACCCGCGAACGCCAGGTCCGCTCGGCGGTCGTCATCGGCGGCTACCCCTGGACCGACCTGGCCCCGGAGGCCGTCGGCCTCGCCTTCGGCGCCTTCGCGGCGGCGCGCGGCGACTTCCGCACGGCGGTCCTGACGGCCGTGAACATGGGCCGTGACGCCGACACCACGGCGGCGGTGGCCGGCGCGCTGGCCGGCGCGGCGGGCGGCCTGACCGCCATCCCCGAGGAGTGGGCCACCGCCATCACCCCCGTGACCGGCAGCTGCCTCCCCACCATGCGCGGCTACCACGTCCTGGACGTAGCCGACCTCCTGACCGAAGAGGACCCCCGATGAGCGCCGACCTGACCACGACCACCCCGACCACAGCCGGCGCTCCCGCACCCGCCGTGCCTGCCGGCCCCGCTCCCGCACCAGCTGTGGGCAGGCGTTCCGCGGGGCGTGGGGGTGCCCCCTCCGGGGGAGGGTGGGCACAGCCCCCGATGCCGGGCTCCGCTCCGGCGACCGACGCCCCGCCGGACCTCCCCCCGGTGCCGGGCACCGCCGAACAGGCCCCCGCGCCGCACGGCACCGGCACCTGGCGCGCCCCCCAGGAGGCACCCCAGAGGCCGGCCGCCCAGGCCAGAGGCGACCGCGAAAAGATCGAGGGCCTCCTCCTGGGCCTCGCCGCAGGCGACGCCGCCGGCTGGCCCGCCGCCCGGCACCGCGCCGCCCGGATGCCCGAATGGACCCGCCGCCTCACCCGCGAACTCGACACCTTCGCGGAGCAGAACGCGACGACCACCCTCCCCGTCCCCATCGCCCTGAACCAGCCCCCCGAGCCCCTCCGCCTCGGGCCCTCCGACGACGCCGAGTGGGCGGCGTTCACCGCGGAGGCGGTCCTGGCCGCCGCCGGCCCCCTCTTCGCCGCCCTCCCCCGCGAGCGCCGTCTCCGCGCCGCCGTGGACCTCGCCTGGAACCACCTCGCCGGCCAGGTCGCGGCCGCCGCCGACCGCGCCCCCGAGATCGAGTCCGCCGTCCTCCCGCTGCGCGCCCGGATCTCGGTCCGGGCCGGCCTCGGCAATCTGGCCACCGGTCTGCGCCCGCCGGCCACCGGCCACGACAACCCGCACTACTTCGACGACGCCGCCTGCGTCCGGGCCGCCGTCCTCGCCGTCGTCCACCCCGGCGACCCGCGCGCCGCCGCCGAACTCGCCGAGTTCGACGCCCGGTACACCCAGGACGGCGACGGCGTGCACGGCGCCCGCGCCACCGCGGCGGCCGTCGCCGCGGCCCTCGGCGGCGCGGACGCCGACACCGCCGTGGCCGCCGCGCTCGCCGAACTCCCGCCCGTCACCGAGATCGGCCGCAACGCCCGGCAGGCCGTGAAGCTGGCCCGTACCGCCGACTCCGCCTTCGAACTGGTCCCGCTCCTGGAGCACCAGATCGTCGACCACGTCTACAGCTACGGCATCGCCGCCGCCGAGACCGTCCCGGTCGCGCTCGCGCTGACCGTCGCCGCGCGCGGCGCGATGACGGCCGCGGTCCCGGCCGCGGCCTGCCTCTCCCGGGTCGCCGACTCCGCGCCCGCCCTGGCCGGCGCGCTCACCGGCGCGCTGGGCGGCGGCCGTTCGGTCCCGGCGAGCTGGCGGGACGCCTGCCGGACGCTCTCCGGCTGCGCGCTCCCCCGGCTCGCCGGCACGGACCTGGTGGAACTCGCCGGGCTGCTGGGAACCACGGAACCGGCGCCCCCAGGTGGACAATTCCGACATGACACCCACACTGGATGACCGGATCAGCGGAAGTCTCCTCGGTGCCGCGGTGGGCGACGCCCTCGGCGGCCCCGTGGAGGGGTACACCCCCGAGCAGATCGCCGAACGCCACGGCGGCCGCGTCACCGGCGTCGTCGGCCCCTGGAACGGCGACTCCTGGCGCACTGCCCGCCCCATCGCCCCGTACCACAAGGGCGACGGGCACGTCACCGACGACACCCTGATGACCCACGCGCTGATCCGGGTGTACGAGAAGGTCCGCGACCACCTCGACGCGTACGCCGTCGCGGACCACCTCGTCCCCGAACTCATGGGCACCCCCGTGTGGATCCCCGAGCTGGAGGCGGAGGCCCTCCCCCTCCAGCGGATCTTCCTCGCCGAGAAGTGGATCGTCGCCCGCCTCCACTACGGGCACCACGACCCCCGCGAGGCCGGCACCGGAAACATCGTCAACTGCGGCGCCGCGATGTACATGGCCCCCGTCGGACTGGTCAACGCGGCCGACCCGCACGGCGCCTACGCCGAGGCGATCGACGTCGCGGGCGCCCACCAGTCCTCGTACGGCCGCGAGGCGGCGGGCGTCTTCGCGGCGGCGGTCGCGGCGGCCTGCGTCCCCGGCGCCACCCCGCGCACGGTCGTCGACACCGTCCTCGGCCTCGCCAAGGACGGCACCCGCGCCGCGATCGAGGCGGTCGCCGAAGTCGCCGACCGGCACCGCGACTTCGAGTCCGCGCTCGTACCGCTCCGCAAGGCGGTCGCCCCGTACGACTCCGTCGGCCCCGACTACCGCAACCCCGGCCTCGACGCCCGCCGCCCCTCCCGCCTCCACTCCATCGAGGAGCTGCCGATCGCGCTCGGCATGCTGCTGGTCGGCGAGGGCGACTACCGCCGTACGGTCCTGGGCGCGGTCAACTACGGCCGCGACTGCGACTCCATCGCCACCATGGCGGGCGCGATCGCCGGCGCCCTGCACGGCGAGGCGGCCGTCCCCACGGACTGGGCGAAGCAGGTGGCGGAGGCCAGCCGTCTCGACCTGCACGCCCCGGCGCGGGCCCTGACCGCCGTGGCCCACGAGGTCTTCGCCCGCGACACCGCCCGCCGCCGCGCCCACGAGTCCGCCCGCGCCGCCCTGACGGACCCGTCCCGGTGACGGACACCGACCCCGCCGCCGTCCGCCTCACCTGGGTGCAGCCCGAGGACCTCGTCGGGCACGAGCTGCGCCTGGCGGCCGAGGACGGGCGGGACGCGCGGGAGATCGCGGCGCGCTGGTACGCCGCCGGCGGGGACCCCGCACCGCCGGCGGCCGGCGCCTCGCCCGTCCCCCGGCCGGACCTGCGGCCGCTCGCCGAGGAGCTGCTCGACGAGCTGGCCGCCCTCCCCTCCCCGCTCGCCGCCGACGAACCCACCGCCCTCGACGCGATCGTCGCCGCCTGCCCCGACCGGCCCGCCCCGTCCCCCGGGGCCACCGCGGACCCCGCCCTCCGGGACCGTCTGCACGCCGCCTGGCTCGGGCGGGCGGCCGGCTGCCTGCTCGGGAAGCCCGTCGAGAAGCTGCCGCTCGACGCGATCCGCGCGCTCGCCCGGGCCGCCGGGAACTGGCCGCTCGACGACTGGTTCACCGCCCGCGGCGTCCCGCCGGAGCTGCTTGCCGCCCACCCCTGGAACCGCCGCTCCGCGGCCACCTCGCTCGCCGAGACCATCGACGGCATGCCCGAGGACGACGACCTCAACTACCCCCTCCTCGCCCTGCTCCTCCTCCGCCGCCACGGCCGCGGCTTCAGCACCGCCGACGTGGCCCGCCTCTGGCTCGACGAACTCCCCGCCGGCCGCACCTTCACCGCCGAGCGGATCGCCTACCGCAACCTCCTCGACGGGGTCGAACCACCGCTGACCGCCGTCCGCCGCAACCCCTTCCGGGAGTGGATCGGCGCCCAGATCCGGGCCGACGTCCACGGCTGGACCCACCCCGGCGACCCCGCCGCGGCCGCCGCCCAGGCCCACCGGGACGCCGTCCTCAGCCACACCGGCTGCGGCGTCCACGGCGCCCTCTTCGTCGCCGCCACCGTGGCCGCCGCCGCGGGCGGCACCACCGACGTCCACCGGGCGCTCGCCGCCGGACTCTCCGTCGTCCCGCCCCGCTCCCGGCTCGCCGAGGCCGTCCGGTACGGCATCGCCGCCGCCCGCACCACCCCCCGGTTCGACACCGTCGTCGACCGGCTGCACGCCCGGTACGGCGGGTACCACTGGGTCCATGCCGTGCCGAACTCCGCGCTCCTCGCCGCCGCCCTCACCCACGCCGACGGCGACTTCACCCGCTCGATCTGCGCGGCCGTCTCCGGCGGCTGGGACACCGACTCCAACGGCGCCACCGCCGGCTCGGTCGCCGGCCTCCTCGCCGGCCACCCGGACCGGCTGCCGGACCGCTGGACCTCCCCGCTGAAGAACCGGCTCGCCACCTCGGTGCCGGGCTTCGACGGCACCGGCTTCGACACCCTCGCCGACCTGACCCACCTGGAGGCAGTACGCCCATGACCAGCATCGTGGTGCTCGGGAGCACCAACATGGACCTCGTCGCCTACGTGGCGAAGGCCCCGGCGCGCGGCGAGACCGTCACCGGCCGCGCGTTCCGCACGATCCCCGGCGGCAAGGGGGCCAACCAGGCGGTCGCCGCCGCCCGCCCCCGGGGCGGGGGGGTCCAGAAGTTCCGCCGGGGGCGGGCCCGACAAAGGGCCAAGCGGGCGGGGGGCGCGGGGGGCTCCTGCCGCGCCGACCCCCATTAAGGT
>NZ_JBHYKM010000063.1:0-1498 GCF_042741435.1 Streptomyces sp. NPDC058955
CGCCCGCCCCCCGGCCCGCGCCGCGGGCCCGCGCGCGGGGGCGGGGGGTCGGGCGCGGGCCGGCGCCGCGGCCCCCGGCGGGGGGGGGCCCCCCCCCCCCCCCCCCCCCACCACCGGTATAAGCCCATGACCGTACGTACAGCACACGAGGTATCACCATGCGTACTAACCGGAAGCGCACCACCCGCACCCTCGGCCTGGCCGGCGCCGTCACGGCCGCCGCCCTGCTCCTGGCCGCCTGCGGCAACGACGACACCATGAGCGGGATGGACCACGGCGGCGCGACCGCCTCGGCCACCGCCTCGGGCCCGTCCTCGGTCGCCCCGTCGGCCGCCGGGTCCTTCAACGACGCGGACGTGATGTTCGCGCAGATGATGATCCCCCACCACGAGCAGGCCCTGGAGATGGCGAAGCTCGCCGACGGGCGCGCCGAGGACGACGGCATCAAGAAGATCGTCGCCGCCGTCGAGAAGGCCCAGGACCCCGAGATCCAGAAGATGAAGGCGTGGCTGAAGGGCTGGGGCAAGCCCGAGTCCGCCGGGATGGGCCACGCGATGGCCGGGATGATGTCCGAGCAGGACATGAAGAACCTCGCCGCCGTCAAGGGCAAGGACTTCGACCGCACCTTCGCCGAGTTGATGATCGCCCACCACGAGGGAGCCGTGGAGATGGCGAAGGACGAACAGAAGAACGGCGCCAACGCCGAGGCGAAGGCCCTGGCCGACGAGGTCGTCCGCGCCCAGACCGCCGAGATCACCGAGCTGCGCACGATCCTCGACCGGCTCTGACGGTCGGCCCCGACCGGTTCGGGCCGGTACGGGCCCGCCTCGGTTTGCCGGGGCGGGCCCTGGGGGTCCCGGATCCAATATCCAAGATCCAACATCCGGGATCTTGGATCCGGGACCCAGGATCTTGGATCCAGGATCTTGGATCCAGGATCTCGGATCCCGGATGCCGGATGTCGGATCCGATCCTCCGAGCGCCCCCTCGCCCCTCCCTCCCCCAACGAACGAAAGAACCATGCCCAAGCTCCGCTTCCCCCGGGCCGCGGTCGTCGCCGCCGCGACCGTCGTGCCCCTCGCCCTCGCCCTGACCGCCTGCTCGCAGAGCGCGGACAGCGGCACGGACACCGCCGCCGACACGGACTCGGCCTCCGCCCTCTCCCACATCCACGGGCTCGGCCTCCACAAGGGCACCCTGTACGTCGCCACGCACCAGGGGATCCACTCCCCCGGCCCCGGCGGCGCCCCCGTCCTCGTCGGCGACCGCCGCGACGACTTCATGGGCTTCACCGTCGCCCCCGACGGCATCTTCCTCGCCAGCGGCCACCCCGCGCCGGGCAGCGGCGGTCCCTCCGACCTCGGGCTGATCGCCTCCGCCGACGCCGGCCGCACCTGGACGGAGCAGTCCCGGGGGGGGGGGGGGGCGGGGCCACGCCCCCCCCCCCCCCGCCCCGGCGCGCGGCGCGCCGCGGGCTCCCCCCCCCCCACCCCCCCCG
>NZ_JBHYKM010000063.1:1508-40090 GCF_042741435.1 Streptomyces sp. NPDC058955
GGGCGCTGACCCCCTCCGCATGCGTCTGGTTCATCCTCCCCACCCCCTCCGCCGCGCCCGGCGGACCGGTCTACGGCTACGACAGCACCAACGGCCGGCTCCGGGTCACCCGCGACCGGAAGGAGTGGGAGGACCGGGCCGCGCTCCGCGCGCTCGACATCGCCGTCTCGCCGACCGCGCCGGACACCGTGCTCGCCACCACCGAGACCGGCGTCGCCCGCAGCACCGACGGCGGCAGGACCTTCGTGCCGGGGGCCGGGCAGGTCCTCGCGCACGTCTCCTGGGGCGCGGCGGACGCGCTCTACGGGGTCTCCCCGGACGGGGTCCTCTTCCGTTCCGGGGACGGCGGCACCGCCTGGACCCGGATCGGCGCCGTGCCCGGCGGACGCCCGCAGGCGCTGACCGCCGTCGACGGGCGGCGGCTGTTCGTGGCCACGCAGGACGGGGTGTACGAGTCCGGGGACGCCGGCCGCGCGTTCGTACGCCGCATGGAGGTGGCGTCCGGCTCCGACGGGCACTGAGCGCGCAGCCGCACGCCCCCGGTCGCCGTCATCCGGCGGCCGGCACGACGACCTCGCCACCGACGACGACGGTCTCCGCGACCGTGCCCGGGATGTCCTCCGGGGCGATCCGCAGGATGTCCCGGGAGAGGACCACGAAGTCGGCGAGCTTGCCCACCGTGAGCGAACCCCGCTCGTGTTCCAGGAAGTTGGCGTAGGCGGAGCCCATCGTGTAGCCCTCGACGGCCTCGGCGACGGTGAGGGCCTGCTCTTCCGTCCAGGGCTCGCCGCCGGCGAGCGGGCGGCGGGTGACGGCGGCGTGGATGCCGACCATGGGGTCCATCTCGGCGACGTTCCAGTCGCTGGAGAGGGCCAGCACCGCGCCGGCGTCCCGCAGGTCGCGGAGCGGCCACGCCTTGTGCCAGCGCTCGGGACCGACGTTCTCGGCCCAGTCCTGGCCGGGTCCGGCGATGTCGGGGGCGGCGTGCCGGGGCTGCATGCAGGCGACGACGCCGAGCGCGGCGAAGCGCGGGGTGTCGGCCGGGTCGAGGCATTCGACGTGGACGACCTGGTGGCGGGCGTCGCGCGGGCCGTTGGTCACGCGCGCGTGGGCGACGGCGTCGAGGACGGTGCGGATGCCGCGGTCGCCGGTGGCGTGCACGAAGCACTGGAAGCCGCGCGCGTCGAGGCGGGCGAGCAGGCCCGCGAATTCCTCGGGCGGGTAGAAGGTGTCGCCCCGGTGGTGGGTGCAGCCCGCGTACGGCTCCAGGAGGGCGGCGGTGCGGGGTTCGACGACGTCGTCGATGTACAGCTTCAGCGGGCCGACCCGGAAGCGGTCGTCGGCGTGCTCCCGGGCCGCCGCCTCGAAGGCGTCGAGGTCGGCGTCGGTGGTGCCGCGCGGGTGGAAGAGAGCGGCGACGATCCGGGAGCGGAGCCGGCCCTCGGCACGCGCGCGCGTGAAGAGGGCGAGGTCGTCGAGGGAGTTCTGGGGTTCGACGACGGTGGTGATGCCGAAGCGGACGGCGTCGTCGAGGCTCTTGGCGAGGCGGCCGTACTGGCGGTCGGGCAAGGCCCAGGGCACGCCGAGGGCGCGCAGGGCGCGGTGGCCGTCGCGGGAGAGGCCCTTGACGGCGAAGTCCTTGACGAAGCCGATGGGTTCGCCGGTGGCGGGGTCGGTGACCGCGCTGCCGAAGGGGAGGTCGGTGTGGTCGCGGTCGACGCCGAGTGCGCGCAGGGCGGCGGTGTTGAGCCAGGCGGTGTGGACGTCGTAGCTGAGGACGAGGGCGGGGGTGTCGCCGGTGGCGGGGTCGAGGTCGGCGGCGGTGGGCATGCGGCCGCCGGGGATCGCGGAGTAGTCGAACGCCTCGGCCTCGATCCAGGCCGCGTCGGGGTGGGCGGTGTGCCAGGCCCGCACGCGCGCGTGGATCTCGTCGAGGGTGCGGGCGCCGGCGAGCTGCACACAGGCGTCGTCGGAGCCGAGCCGGACGTGGTTGTGGGCGTCGACGAAGCCGGGCAGGACGAGCCGTCCGGCGGCGTCGAGGCGGCGGGTGGCGGGGCCTGCCCAGGCCGCCGCGTCGGCGTCGGCGCCGAGCCAGACGACGCGCCCGTCCCGTACGGCCATCGCCTCCGCCTCCGGCTGCGCGGGATCGACGGTGTGGATGCGGGCGCCGGTGAGGAGCAGGTCGGCGGGGGCGGGGGCGGTGCCGTTCATGCGGGGTGCGTTCCTTGTCGTACGGGAGGGGTGGCGGTACGGGACGGGTGGCGGCGCCGGTGGTCAGGCGGCCGGGTGCGGGACGGCGGTGCGGCGGGCCAGGAGGACGTACACGAGCGCGGCGACGGGGGCGCCGAGCAGGGTGAGGTCGGCGCCCCCGAGCGGGGCGACGAGCGGGCCGGTCCAGAGGGCGGAGTCGCAGGTGAGGGCGGCGAAGAGGCCTCCGGCGAGGAGCGCGGCGGCGCCGGCCGGGTGCCAGCCGGAGCGGTACCAGTAGGCGCCGCCGGGGTCCGTGCGGTGCAGGGCGTCGGCGTCGTACCGGCAGCGGCGCATGACCATGTCGGCGAGGAAGACGCCGCCCCAGGGGGCGAAGACGATGATCAGGAGGGAGAGGAAGGAGAGGAGGGACGTGGTGAAGTCGGTGAGGAAGAGGGCGCCGAGGGAGCCGGCGGCGGTGACGGCGGCGCTGACGGCGAGGGCGCGGGCGCGGGTCCAGGGGATGCCGAGGACCTGGAGGTTGAGGCCGGAGGAGTAGAGGGTGATGACCGAGTTGGTGACGGAGCCGCCGAGGACGAGGGCGAGGAAGACCGGCCGGAACCAGCCGGGCAGCAGGCTCTCGGCGCCGGCGACCGCGTCGGTCATGTCGGTGCGCGTGGCGGCGGCGACGCCGGCGATGCCGAGGGCGACCGAGGAGAGGAAGCCGCCGAGGGCGCCGCTGACGGTGACCGCCCGCAGGCTGGTGGTGCGGGGCAGGTAGCGGGTGTAGTCGGCGGGCATCGGGACGTACGAGAACGGGCCGGCGAGCATCACCACGAAGGCGAGGCTCCAGCCGGCGGCGCCGGGCCCGGTCGCCGGGGCGGAGGTGTCGGCGCCGGGCACCAGGAGGACGACGAGGACGCCGAAGCCGGCGGCGAGGACGTACGCCATCCAGCGCTCGGCGAACTGGACGGTGGCGTGGCCCCAGAAGGAGATCGCGAAGGTCAGGGCGAGGGTGACGGTGAGGGCCAGGGCGCGGGGCGCGGCTCCGCCGGTCCAGCCGAGGGCGGCCAGGAAGGCTTCGAGGGCGAGGGTGCCGACGACGGTGTTGACGATGGTGTAGCCGATGCTGACGACCCAGTTGAGCGCGCCGGCGGGGCGGTTGCCGCGGGGGCCGAAGGCGGCGCGGGAGAGCACCAGGGTGGCGGTGCCGGTGCGGACGCCGCCGAGGCCGGCGGCGCCGATGGCGAGGAACGAGAGGCCGCCGAGCACGACGACGGCGGTGGCCTGCCAGAAGGAGAGGCCGAAGGCGACGGCGAGGGCGCCGTTGATGACGTAGGTGAAGGTGAGGTTCGAGCCGAACCAGACCCAGAAGACGTCCTTGGCGCTGCCGTGGCGCTCGGCGTCGGGGATGGGGTCGATGCCGTGTCCCTCGACCTGGAAGACCTCGTCCTTGGTGACCGTCGTGACCGTCGTGGCGGATGTGACGGATGTGGCGGTCGTGGCGGTGGCGGTCGTCTCGTCGTCGAGCACCTCGCGCTCCTCTCTTCGCATGCCTGAACCCCTGCCTTGATCTCTCGCGGAGCCGAACGTCGGGTCGGACGTCGGGCCGGATCTTGAATGGCGTTCTAAGTTCTTGAACGGCATTCAAGATGAGTGACGGGTTCCGGCCACGTCAAGACCCCGGCCGCGATCCGGTTAAGGTCGGGGGCGTGCGTCGCGGGCGTACGAGGACGGGCGGAGCGAGGGAACGGGGCAGGGCGACGGTGGCAGGGGCGGCACGGCGGCGCGACGGGCACGTCACGCAGGAACGGATGCTGGAGGAGGCCATGGCGGCGATCGCCGAGGACGGCCTCGCCTCCCTCACGATGTCGGCGCTGGCCGAACGGCTCGGCACCAGCGGCGGCCACATCCTGTACTACTTCGGCTCCAAGGACCGGCTGCTGCTCGCCGCGCTGCGCTGGAGCGAGGCCGCGCTCGCCGACGAGCGCCGGGCCCTGCTCGCCCGGCGGACCACCGCCGAGCGGAAGCTCGACGACTTCCTGCGGCTCTACCTTCCGCGCGGCCCGCGCGACCCGCGCTGGACGCTGTGGATCGAGCTCTGGGCCAGGACCCCCGGCAACCCCGAACTCCGCGAGGCCCAGCGGGAACTGGACGCCGACTGGCAGCGCGACCTGGAGTCCCTGCTCGCCGCCGGCGCGACCCGCGGCCGCTTCGCCCCGCTCGACGCGACCGCCCGCGCCTCCGAACTCCTTGCCCTCCTCGACGGCCTGAGCACCCGTGTCGTCCTCGACCAGGACCCCGCGCCCGACTCCCGCCCGGCCCTGGAGGCCGCCCGCGCCGCGGCTGCCCTGCTCGTCCCGCGCGCCTGACGCCCGCTCGCCCCTCGGCGCCCGCTCACTCCTCGACGGGGGCGACCGCCTCGAACGGCCAGGCGGGCGCGTCGGGGTGACGCTCCATCTGCTCCGCGTACCAGAGGACCTGCTCGGTGTGGAGCGCCGGCCGGGAGAACCGCGCGACCGCCGGATACGCGGCGGCCACCGCGACCGCCACCCCCAGCGCCGCCACGGCGTCGGACGCCGGGTCGCCCGGGCGCTCGTGCGCGACGCCGTACCAGGCGGCGACGGCGGACAGCGACCGCCGGCCGGACCGGTAGCGGTCGGCGTGCCGGTCGAGGACCAGCGGGTCGCAGACCGGGGCGACCACGCCGTCCGGGAGGCGGTCGGCGAGCGGGGCGAGACCGTGGCGGAGGAGTTCGGCGTGGAGGGTCGTCAGGACGTGCGGGGCGTACCAGACGACGAGGAGTTCGCGTCGCGCGAGATGGTCGGCGAGGACGGTGGCGAGCTCTTCGAGGGCTTGGGCGGGTGGGACGGGTGGGGCGGGTGGGACGCGCGAGGTGGGTCGGACATCGGATCCGATATTCGTCTTCTGGATATCGGATCCGAGATCCAGTACCCAGTCCCGCGCCACCCCGTCGCTCCCCCGCACCGCCGCCGCCATGATCCGGTCCCGCTCCGGCCGGTTCCCGGTCGATCCGATGTCCAGGGAGAGCAGCCGCCGCCGGTGCCAGCCCGGATGGTCACCGGCCGGCGGCGGCCCCGCCACGGGCGCGTGCTCGCGGTGGTACACCTCCCAGCCCCGGGCGCCGTGCCGGAGCACGCCGCCGCCCGCCGGAACCGGCCCGCCGCAGCGGGCGCACACGGCGTCGTAGGCATTGGCGCGCTCCTCGGGACTCCCAGGACTCCCGGGGTCCCCGGGGTCCCCGGGGTTCACGGGCTCCCCAGGGCTCACGGGATTCACGGGGCTCATGCGGGGCTCGGGCTCACGCCGGGTCGGCGCCGTCCCGGTACGCCTCCAGGAGACGCAGCCAGACCTCGCTGAGCGTGGGGTACGAGGGGACGGCGTGCCACAGGCGGGAGACGGGCACCTCGGCGGTGACGGCGACGGTGGCGGCGTGGAGCAGCTCGCCGACGGCGGGGCCGACGAAGGTGGCGCCGAGGAGCACCTCGCGGTCGAGGTCGACCACGAGTCGCGCTGCGCCCCGGTAGCCGTGGGCGTAGAGGCCGGCGCCGGCGACCGAGCGCATGTCGACGTCGACGGCGCGGACCCGGTGTCCGGCGCGTTCGGCCTCGGCGAGGCTGAGGCCGATGGCCGCGGCCTCCGGGTCGCAGAAGACCACCTGGGGGACGGCGGCGTGGTCGGCGGTGGCCGCGTGCGGGCCCCAGGGGGCGGTGTCCTCGGACCGGTCCCCGTTCGCGCGGGCGGCGATGGCGGCGCCCGCGATCCGCGCCTGGTACTTGCCCTGGTGGGTGAGGAGCGCGCGGTGGTTGACGTCCCCGACCGCGTAGAGCCAGTCGGTGCCGGTGACGCGGAGGCTGTCGTCGACGTCGAGCCAGGAGCCGGGTTCCAGGCCGATGGTCTCCAGGCCGATGTCGTCGGTGCGCGGGGCGCGGCCGGTGGCGAAGAGGACCTCGTCGCCCTGCACGGTCTCGCCGCCCTCCAGGACCACGGTGACCGGGCCGCTGCCGCCGTCGCGGACGACCGCCTCGACCGAGACGCCGGTGCGCACGTCGGCGCCGCGGGCCCGCAGGGCCTCGGCGACCCGCTCGCCGGCGAAGGGCTCCATCCGCGGGAGCAGCCCGTCGCCGCGGACGAGCATGGTGACGTGGGAGCCGAGGGCGTGCCAGGCGGTGGCCATCTCGACGCCGACGACACCGCCGCCGACGACGATCAGGCGCCCGGGCACCCGGTCGGCGCTGGTCGCCTCGCGGCTGGTCCAGGGGCGGGCGCCGGAGAGACCGGGCAGCGGGGGCAGGACGGCGCGGCTGCCGGTGCAGACGGCGACGGCGTGCCGGGCGGTCAGGACGTGGTGCTCGCCCTCGGGGCCGTCGACGGTGACCCGGCGGGGCCCGTGCACGCGCCCGTGCCCGCGGTAGACGGGTACGCCGATCGAATCCAGCCAGTCGACCTGGCCGTCGTCCTTCCAGTGCCCGACGGTCTCGTCCCGGTGGGCGAAGACGTCCAGCGCGTCCAGGGGCCCGTAGACCGCCTCGCGCAGTCCGGGGACCTTGCGGGCGTCGGAGCGGGCGAGGACCGGCCGGAGCAGGGCCTTGCTGGGCATGCAGGCCCAGTAGGAGCATTCGCCGCCGAGGAGTTCGGCCTCCACGATCGCGGCGGTCAGACCGGCGGCCCGCACCCGGTCGACCACGTTCTCCCCGACCGGTCCCGCCCCGAGGACCACCACGTCGTACTCGTGCTCGTTCTCCACCGTTCGCGTCATGGGGACCAGTCTGGTGGGTAGGGGCCGGAATAGCACGGCGCGAAGGTCCGTTGTGCGGGGCGAGTCCCCAGGGGACCGTAAGGACACCAGCGGAGACGGAGAGGCGGCAGCATGAGCACCATCGAGCTCACCAAGGACAACTTCGACGAGGTCGTGAGCGGGAACGACTTCGTACTGATCGACTTCTGGGCGTCCTGGTGCGGTCCGTGCCGTCAGTTCGGTCCGGTCTACGAGGCGGCGTCCGAGCGCCACCAGGACCTGGTCTTCGCCAAGGTCGACACGGAGGCGCAGCAGGAGCTGGCCGCCGCCTTCGAGATCCGCTCGATCCCGACGCTGATGATCGTCCGGGAGAACGTGGCGATCTTCGCGCAGCCGGGCGCGCTGCCGGAGGCCGCGTTGGAGGACGTCATCGGCCAGGCCCGGAAGCTGGACATGGACGAGGTCCGCAAGTCGGTCGCCGCGCAGCAGCAGGCGGAGTGACGCGGACGCGCCTCGCGCGGTGAGAGAGCCCCCGCTCCGGCGGGGGCTCTCTCGCGTCCGCGCGCGTGGGGGGGGTGTCAGCGCTCCAGGACCAGCGCCAGGCCCTGGCCGACGCCGATGCAGAGGGCCGCGAGGCCCGTGCCGGAGCCGGCGGCGGCGAGCTGGTGGGCGACGGAGCCGGCGAGGCGGGCGCCGGACGCGCCGAGCGGGTGGCCGAGGGCGATGGCGCCGCCGCGCGGGTTGACGACGGCGGGGTCGAGTTCCGGCCACTCGGCGAGGCAGCCGAGGGCCTGGGCGGCGAACGCCTCGTTGAGCTCGAAGGTCGTCAGGTCGGCGAAGGAGCGGCCGGACTTGGCCAGGGCGCGGCGGACGGCCTCGACCGGGCCGAGGCCGAAGAGCTGGGGCTCGATGCCGGTGACGGCGGAGGCGCGGACGCGGGCGAGCGGCTCGCGGCCGGTCTCGCGCAGCCCGTCCTCGTCGACGAGGAGGAGGGCGGCGGCGCCGTCGTTGAGCGGGGAGGCGTTGCCGGCGGTGACGGTGCCGCCGTCGGTCCTGAAGGCCGGCTTGAGGCGGCCGAGTGCCTCCAGGGAGGTGTTCTCGCGGACGCACTCGTCGCGGTCGAGCTCCGCGCCGGGGTACGGGACGACCTCGCCGTCGTACAGGCCCTTGGCCCACGCCTCGGCGGCCTTGCGGTGGCTGTCGAGGGCGAAGGCGTCCTGCCGGTCGCGGCCGATGCCGTGCCGGTCGGCGACGAGTTCGGCGCCCTCGCCCAGGGAGACGGTCCACTCGGCGGGCATCCGGGGGTTGGTCATGCGCCAGCCGAGGGTGGTGGAGTGGAGCTGCTGGTGGCCGGCGGGGAAGGCGCGCTCGGGCTTCTGGAGGACCCAGGGGGCGCGGGACATGGACTCGACGCCGCCGGCGATCGCCACGGAGGCGTCGCCGAGGGCGATCGCGCGGGCGGCCTGGATCACGGCCTCCAGGCCGGAGCCGCAGAGCCGGTTGACGGTGACGCCGGGGACGGTGGCCGGCAGTCCGGCGAGCAGGACGGCCATGCGGGCCACGTCGCGGTTGTCCTCGCCGGCGCCGTTGGCGTCGCCGAAGTAGACGTCGTCGACGCGGGCCGGGTCGAGGTCCGGGGTGCGGTCGACGAGGGCCTTGACGACATGGGCGGCGAGGTCGTCCGGCCGTACGGAGGCGAGGCCGCCGCCGAACTTCCCGATCGGGGTGCGGACGGCGTCGACGATGTACACGTCGCGGATGCTCATCGGATCTCTCCCGGGTGACCGGCGGAACGACTCTGTTCGCCTGGTGAAAGAAGTTTCGCGCTGGTGCGCGCGCAGAGTCTGGGCCCACGGGTCCGCCCTGTCAACGGCACCCCCTCCGGGCCTGCCCAGCGCACGGCGGGGAGGGGCGGCCGGCGCCCCGTCACCCCGTCGTCGCGTCCCTCACCAGCGCCACCAGGCCGTAGTCCAGTTCGCGGCCGTCCACCAGGAGGGCCTCCACGGTGCCGGTCTCCGGGTCGATGTCGGCGACCAGGCCGTGGCCCTCGTAGATCGGGTATCCGGACTCCCCGTGGCGGCCGGTGCGCTCCACCACGGCGGACCGGACCGCGCTGTCGGCGACGCTCGCGCCGCCCCGGTCCTCGACGTGCCGGGGGACCAGGAGGATCTCGTAACGGTTCGGGTGAGTGCTCATGCCCCGACGCTAAGCGCTCAGCTGGACTCCCGCCGGATGACCCGCGAGTCCAGGAGGGAGCGGCCGCCCGCGCCGCCGGGGACGCCGTTCACGGCGTTGTCGACCAGCTCGGCCAGCTCGCGGCCGGGCATCATGTCGATCCGGACGGTGCTCAGGCGCGGGCGCAGCAGGCGGCCGAGGAGGAGGTCGTCGGCCCCGCCGACGGCGGTCTCGTCGGGCACGGTCGTGCCGGCGTCCTGGAGGGCGCGCATGAGGAGCATGGCGTACTCGTCGTTGTAGGCGAAGACGGCGTCGAGGGCGAGGCGGGGCCAGCGCGCGGCGAGCTCCTCGGCGGACTCCTCGGTGTACGACAGGGGCAGGGGTACGACGGTGGCGCCGGCGGCCTCGGCGGCGCGGCGGGCGCCCTCCAGGCGCGGCCCCGAGAACATCCCGAGGCCCGGCTCCTCGGGCACGACGACGCCGATCCGGCGGCGGCCGGTCGCGATCAGGTGCTCGACGGCGGCCCGGCCGACCTGCGGCTGGTCCAGGACGAGGGAGTGGGTGCCGTCCGACGGCCCGGTCCCGACGGTGATGACCGCCTTGACGCCGGAGCGCTTGAGGATCTCCACGGCCCCGGGCGTCACCTCCACCTCTCCCGTCGAGACGACGGCGGCGGGGCGCAGCTCGGCCCAGGCGCGGGCGGCGTCCTCGGGGGCGAGGCCGACGCTGCCGTACTGGACGACGGTGTAGTCGAGGCGGCGCAGGGCCCACTGGAGGTCGTGGTGGAAGCGGCTGTAGAGCGGGCCGACGGGCACGTGCGCGATGGGCAGGAGGACCATCCGGCTGTGGCCGGCGCGCAGGGTGCGGGCGGCCGCGTGGGGGACGTAGCCCAGTTCGCGGGCCGCCTCGCGGACCCGTTCGCGGGTCGGTTCGCTGATGCGGACGGCCGAGGTGTTGTTCAGGACGTAGCTGACGGTGGCCCGGGAGACGCCGGCGAGGCGTGCCACGTCCGCGCTGGTCGGCACGGCACGGACGGGGGTGCGGCCCGGGGGGCCGTCGGCAGGCTGTTCGATCGACTGACTCATCGCTTCGGCATCTTTCCAGAACAATCCGGCGCAGGGTCTGGCGGATGGCCGGATTTGAGTGCTACACAATGCTGACACGCGTCACTGACACGTGTCACTACCCCGAAATCATCCGCTTCCCGCCCCCTCACCGGGCGTTCTCCCCTGGAGGGCAACGTGGCCCTTTCCTCCCCCGGAACCGGAGCCGGTACGGGCTCCGACTCCGTCGCCGGCCCCGGCTCCCCCGCCGCCCCCCGCCCCACCCGCGGCCTGCTGCCGCTGCTCCTCCTCGGCAACACCTCGATGTACGCGCTCTACATCGGCGTGCCCGGGCTGCTGCTGGCGCTCCAGATCGAGGCCATCGACCCGGCCGAGAAGGTGGCGAACTTCGGACTCGTCTCCGGCATATCCGCGATCTTCGCGACGGTCTTCAACCCGGTCGCCGGGGCGCTCTCCGACCGCTCGGGCCGCCGCAACCCGTGGATCCTGGCCGGCGGCCTGCTCGCCGTGCCGGTGATGCTGCTGCTCGGCAGCGTGGACACGATCCTGCTGGTCACCATCGCCTGGTGTCTGGGGCAGGCCGTGATGAACGTCTACCAGGCGGCCATCACCTCCGTGGTGCCCGACCGGGTGCCGCTCGCCGCGCGCGGCAAGGCGTCGGCGGCGGTGGGCCTCGGCCTGCCGATCGGCTCCACCATCGGCGCCCTGGTCGGCGCGGCCTTCTCCGACGACTTCCGGACGGGCTACCTGGTCTTCGGCGCCGTGGTCGCCGTCACCTCCGTCGTCTTCACCTCGCTCGCCCGCGAGGAGCGGATGCCGGCCAGGGCCCCGATGCCGGTCCGGGCGCAGATCGCCGCCTTCGGCAGCGCCCTGAAGGACCACGACTTCCGCTGGGCGTTCATCGGCCGCGCCCTGCTGGTCCTCGGCTACTTCGCGGTGGCCGGCTTCCAGCTCTACATCCTCAAGGACCACACCGTCCTGCCGGCCGGGCTCTCGGCCGAGGAGGCCGTCGCCATCCTCATGCCGGTCAACTCCGTGGCCATGGTGGTCTCCACGGTCCTCGGCGGCTGGCTGTCGGACCGTTTCGACCGCCGCAAGCTCTTCGTCGGCGCCTCGGCGGTGCTCGCCGCGGTCGCCCTGCTGATCCCGGCGGTCTCCACCAGCTGGACGGCGATGCTCGCCTTCTCGATCGTCAACGGCCTCGGATTCGGCTGCTACATGGCGGTGGACACGGCCCTGGTGACGATGGTCCTGCCGAAGGCGGAGGACGCGGCCCGCGACATGGGCGTCCTGAACATCGCCAACGCCGGCCCGCAGATCGTGGCGCCGTTCGTCGCCTCCGCGGTGGTCTCGATCGGCGGCGGCTACACGCCCCTGTTCCTCGTCGCGGCCGTCCTGTCCGTCCTGGGCGCCCTCGCGGTCCGGCCGATCCGCTCGGTCCGCTGATCACCGGGGAACGCAACCTCCTCCGGACGAGCCGGTTCTGACGTACCGTTCGGACATGGACGAGTCGATGGACAGCTCGATGGTGGGACTGCTCGGCCGGGTGACCGGGACCATCGGCCCCGGGCTCGTCGGCGAGGTGATCCTGCGGATCCGCGGCGGAGCCGAGCACTTCCTGGCGTACGCCGCCTCCCCGAAGCAGCGGATCGAGGTCGGCGCCCTCGTCACCGTCGTGGAACACCTCCCTCCGCGCACCGTCTATGTCACAGCCGTGTACGACGTCTGACACGACGTGCGGCACGACCGTTGAGCCGCGGCCGCCCCGGGCGCACACTCCCTTCACCGGATCCGCACGGCTCCGGTGAAGGGGGAGTCCATCCCATGGGCATCGGCATTCTGGCGGGCGCCGTCGTCGGCTCGCTCGTCGTCCTGATCGTCCTGTTCAAGATGATGTGGCGGGTCGCGGAACCCAACGAGGCGCTCATCATCTCCGGTTCCAACCACAAGAACGAGGGCCTCGGCGAAGGCATGGGGTTCCGCATCGTGACCGGTCGCGGCACCCTCGTGCTGCCCGGCGTGCAGGCGGTGCGGAAGCTGTCGCTGGACCTCAACGAGACCCAGCTGCAGGTCGAGTGCGTCACCCACCAGGGCATTCCGCTCAAGGTCCGCGGTGTGGTGATCTTCAAGGTGGGCGACGACTTCGTGTCGATCGCCAACGCGGCCCGCCGCTTCCTCGACCAGCAGAAGCTGATGAGCGAGCGGGTGCACATCGTCTTCGCCGGCCATCTCCGCGCCATCGTGGGCGGGTTGACCGTCGAGGACATGATCCGTGACCGGGAGAAGCTGACCGGGCAGGCCCGTTCGGCCTGTGGCACGGAGATGGAGAAGCTCGGTCTGATCGTCGACTCGCTCCAGATCCACGAGATCGAGGACCCGACCGGCTACATCAGGAACCTCGCCGCCCCGCACGCGGCCGCCGTCCAGCGCGACGCCCGGATCGCGCAGGCGGAGGCCAACCGGCGGGCGACCGAGGCCGAGCAGCAGGCGGCCGCCCGGATGTCGGAGGCCACCCGCGACAGCGAGATCCTCCAGGCCGGCTACCAGGCCGAGCGGGACCAGGCCAGCGCCCGGGCCCGGCAGGCGGGTCCGCTCGCCGAGGCCGCCTCCCGCCAGGAGGTCGTCGTCCAGGAGACCCGGGTCGCCGAGCTGGAGGCGCACCGCAAGGAGCAGCAGCTCCAGGCGGACGTCCGCAAGCCGGCCGACGCGATGGCGTACGAGACGCGGACGCTCGCCGAGGCCGAGCGCGACGCCCGGATCTCGGCCGCCCAGGCCAAGGCCCGGGAGACCGAGCTGGCCAGCGCCGCGGCGGCGACGGCCACCCGGGTCACCGGTGAGGCCGAGGCCGCGGCGACGCACGCCAAGGGGCTCGCGGTGGCCGAGGCGGCCCGGGCCAAGGGCCTGGCCGAGGCGGAGGCCATCAAGGCGCGGGCGGCGGCGCTCGCGGAGAACCAGGAGGCCGTGGTCGCGCAGCAGCTGGCCGAGCGGTGGCCGGAGATCGTCGAGGCGGGCGCGTCCGCCTTCGGCAACGTGGACCAGATGGTCCTGCTGAACGGCGCCGACGGCATGGCGGACATGTTCGCCAAGGCCCTGACCATGGGCGGGACGGGCCTCGGCCTCGCCCGCCGGCTCCTGGCCGACATGGGCCCGACCGGCACCGACCGACCGGCGGCCGCCCCGACCGTACCGGCCGCTCGGGGCGGCGAGGAGGAGGTGACGGCGGTGGAGATCACCGTCGGCGACGACGCGTGAGATCCGTGCGCGGTACGTGTGTGAGGGACCCGCACGGTACGCGTGACGGCCCGAGCCCCGCGCCGTACGCGTGAGGGACCCGGTGCGAAGGAGGGGCCCGGTGCCGTGATGGCACCGGGCCCCGTCCCGTATCCCCGCCACCCCCGTGCCCCCGCGGTCAGTTGTGCCCGAACTTCCGCTCTCTGCGGTGGGACGGCGTCTCGATGACGGACCGCGGCGCCTCTGCCGCGGCGGGGCTTCCGCCCTTCTCCTTGGCGGACGCGGCCTCGCGGTGCTCGTGACCGCCCGTCCGGGCGCCCTTGTTCACCCGGGTCTGTTTCTTGCCCACGATCGTGCCTCCCGTACGACGGCTCTCGGACGCGAATCCGTGTCCTTTCAGGCTCGCACGGGAGTACGAAGTGCGCATGGCGGGACGGATCAGGCGGAGGGCTCCAGGACCCGGCGGAACGCGGCGAGGGTCGGGGCCCCGGAGGCGCGGTCCAGGACGGCGAAGACGATCTCGTCGAAGTGGCCGGCGAACCGTCCGTCACCGGTCAGCAGCGCCTTGAAGGCACCCGCCACGTCGGCCGGGTCGTTCCGGAAGACGCCGCAGCCCCAGGCGCCGAGGACGATCCGGCGGTATCCCTCGGCGGCGGCCGTCTCCAGGACCCGCTCGGCGCGGGAGGCCAGGGCGGCGGGCAGCCGGTGGGCCTGCTCGGGGTTCCGGCGGCGGACGACGCCGGCGTTCGGCGCGGGCGAGGTCAGGAAGCCGACCGTGAAGGGGGCGGCGAGCAGGGCGCCCCGGTCGTCGCGGAAGACGGGCACCCGGGGGGAGTGGATCACCCGGTCGGTGTAGAAGGTGTCCCGGTCCCCGCGGTGGTGCTCGTAGTACGCGGGGGCGCGGAGCAGGGTGGCGTGGAGCGCGGAGGAGCGGCAGAGCGCCTCCTCCTGGGCCTGGGCCCCGTTGAGGTAGCCGCCGCCGGGGTTGCGGGCGGAGGCGAAGTTCAGGACGGCGACCGGGCCGCCGGGGTCGGCGGCGGTCATCCGGCGGGCGGCGGCGAGGCTGCTCTCGCCGGTCACCTCGATCCGGCCCGGGCGGTCGGTGCCGGGGGTGACGGGGACGGGCTCGGGCCCGTAGAGACGAGTTCCGGCCAGGGCGGCCGCGAGGTCCTCGTGGAGGGAGACGGTCCGCCCGTCGGGGGCGGTGTAGGAGCCGGCGGCGACGATCGCCTCGGTCTGCCGCGCGATCTCGCGCAGTCGTGCACTCATGCCCGCAGGATGATCGTTCCGGCGCGACCTGGACAAACGGTTTTCCCTTGCCCGTGGCCACCGGGCCGAGCGGCGATCTTCGGACGTCCGGGGGCACGGGAGGCGCGCTTGGGGGCGCGGAGGCGCTCTTGCACGCCGCCCGGTGGTGCCTTTAGGTGGAAGGCAGCGGCTTCCCGACCGGTTCCGCGACCAGCACCTGGAGGTGCACGGATGGCGCCCAGCGGCACCCCGCGCGGCGGCCCGCCCCTCACCGAGGAGGCGGCGGAGGACCTGTTGCGCTGTATCTGTTTCAAGACCGGCCCGCCCCGGACGGTGGGGGCGGAGCTGGAATGGCTCGTCCACGACCTGCGCGACCCGCGCGAGCCGGTGCGTCCGCCCCGGCTGGCGTCCGCGCTCGACGCCGTACGGTCCCTGCCGCTGGTGTCGGCGCTCACCTTCGAACCCGGCGGTCAGCTGGAGCTCAGCTCGCGTCCGGCCGGTTCCCTGATGGAATGCCTGGACTCGCTCGCCTCCGACCTGGCGGCGGTGCGGTCCGCGCTGGGTCCGCTCGGCCTGACGCTCAGCGGGTACGGGGTCGATCCCTGGCACGCGCCGCGCGAACGGGTGCTGCGCGAGCCGCGGTACGACGCGATGGAGACCGCGCTCGCCCGGACGGGCCCGGCGGGCCGGGCCATGATGTGCGAGTCGGCCTCGGTCCAGGTCTGCCTGGACGCCGGCCACGAGGAGCCGGGCCCGCTCGGCTATCTGCGCCGCTGGGAGCTGGCGCACCTGTTCGGCGCGGTGCTGGTGGCGGTCTTCGCCAACTCGCCGCAGCACGGCGGGCACCGCACCGGCTGGCGCTCCACCCGGCAGTCGCTGTGGGCGGACCTCGACCCGCGGCGGAGCCTCGCGCCGCCGGCGGACGGCGAGCCGCGGGCCGACTGGACCGCGCACGTCCTGGACACGCCGGTGCTCTGCGTCCGCGCGGAGGAGGGCCCGTGGCTGGTGCCGGAGGGACTGACCTTCCGGGAGTGGCTGCGGACCGGGCTGCCGCGCCCGGCCGACGCCGACGACCTGCGCTACCACCTGACGACGCTGTTCCCGCCGGTCCGGCCGCGCGGCCATCTGGAGCTGCGGATGATCGACGCGCAGCCGGGCCCGGACGGCTGGATGGTGCCGGTGGCGCTGACGACGGCGGTCTTCGAGGACGCGGAGGCGGCCGAGGCGGTGTACCGGGCGGTACGGCCGCTGGCCGCGCTGGCAGCCGGTCCCGAGCCCGCGCCCCGCAACCCGCTGTGGCAGCGGGCGGCCCGCGACGGGCTCGCCGACCCCCTCCTGCACGCGGTCGCCCTCGACGCCTTCGCGGCGGCGCGGCCGGCGCTGCGGCGGATCGGCGCGAGCGAGCGGGTGCGGCGGGCCGTGGACGCCTTCCAGGAACGGTACGTGGATCCCGGGGGCTGCCCGGCCGACGAACTCCAGGTGATGACGTCATGACCGGTACGACCGACACCGGCGCGCACGGCACGGGCACGGCGGTGGACGCGGAGGCGCTGCGGACCCGCGCGCTGGCCGCGCTCACCACCGCCCGGGAGCGCACCCGGCTGCTCACCGACAGCGTGGAGGACGGCGAACTCACCGCCCAGCACTCGCCGTTGATGTCCCCGCTGGTCTGGGACCTGGCGCACATCGGGAACCAGGAGGAGCTGTGGCTGTGGCGGGAGGTCGCGGGCCGGGAGGCGCTGCGGCCCGAGATCGACCCGCTGTACGACGCCTTCGCCCATCCGCGCTCCGAGCGCCCCTCGCTGCCCCTGCTGTCGCCCGCGGAGGCCCGGGCGTACGCCGCCGACGTACGGACCCGGGTGCTGGACGTCCTCGCCGGGGCCCGCATGGACGGACGTCCGCTGCTCGACGCGGGCTTCGCCTTCGGGATGATCGCGCAGCACGAACAGCAGCACGACGAAACCATGCTGATCACCCATCAGCTGCGGAAGGGCCCGGTCGCGCTGACCGCTCCCCCGCCCCCGGTCCACCCCTCGGGCCCACTGCCCGCGGAGGTCCTGGTGCCGGGCGGGCCGTTCACGATGGGCACCTCGGACGAGCCGTGGGCGCTCGACAACGAGCGCCCCGCGCACACCCGTACCGTGGCCGCCTTCCACATCGACACCGTGCCGGTCACCAACGGCGCCTATCTGGCCTTCATGGCGGACGGCGGCTACACCGACCGGCGGTGGTGGCATCCGGACGGCTGGGCGCAGATCCGTGAACACGGCGTCGTGGCGCCGCTGTTCTGGCGGCAGGAGGCCGGGCAGTGGCTGCGCCGCCGGTTCGGGGTGACCGAGCCGGTGCCGGAGGACGAACCCGTCGTCCACGTCAGCTGGTACGAGGCGGACGCCTACGCCCGCTGGGCCGGCCGGCGGCTGCCGACGGAGGCGGAGTGGGAGAAGGCGGCGCGGCACGACCCGGTGACCGGCCGCTCCCGCCGCCATCCGTGGGGCGACGCCGACCCGGGCCCGGAGCACGCCAATCTGGGCCAGCGGCACCTGCGGCCCGCGCGGGCGGGCAGCTACCCGGCGGGCGCCTCGCCGCTCGGGGTGCGGCAGCTGATCGGCGACGTGTGGGAGTGGACGGCGAGCGACTTCCTGCCGTACCCGGGCTTCCGCGCCTTCCCGTACAAGGAGTACTCGGAGGTGTTCTTCGGCCCGGAGTACAAGGTGCTGCGCGGCGGTTCGTTCGCCGTGGACGCGGTGGCCTGCCGGGGCACCTTCCGCAACTGGGACTATCCGGTGCGGCGGCAGATCTTCGCCGGTTTCCGCACCGCCCGCTCCGCGGAGCTGGACTGATGTGCCGTCACATCGCCTACCTGGGCGATCCGGTGGCACTCGGCGAGCTGCTCGTCCGGCCGCCGCACGCGCTGCTGCGCCAGGCGTGGGCGCCGCGCACGCAGGTCAGCGGGGTGGTGAACGCGGACGGCTTCGGCGTCGGATGGTACGCGGACGGGGACCCGGTCCCGGCCCGGTACCGCCGCACCGGCCCGATCTGGGGCGACCTCTCCTTCACGGACCTCGCCCGGGTGGTACGGAGCGGGGCGCTGCTCGGCGCGGTGCGGGGGGCGACGCTGCCGGGCGCGGACGGGGAGGCCGCGGCGGCGCCGTTCGGCTCCGGCCCGTGGCTCTTCAGCCACAACGGAGCCGTACCGGGCTGGCCGGGGGCGCTGACGCCGCTGGCCGCGGGCCTGCCGGCGGCCGAGCTGCTCGAACTGGAGGCGCGGACCGACTCGGCGCTGCTGTGGGCGCTGGTGCTGCACCGGCTGCGGGCCGGTCAGCCGCCCGGTGACGCGCTCGCCGGGACGGTCCTGGCGGCGGCCGAGGCCGCTCCGGAGGCGCGGCTCAACCTGCTGCTCACCGACGGCGACCAGGTCGCGGGGACGGCGTGGGGCAACAGCCTGTGGTGTCTGTCGGGTCCCGGCCGGGTGGTCGTGGCCTCCGAACCGTACGACGACGATCCGGACTGGCGGGAGGTGCCCGAGCACACGCTCGTCACCGCCTCCCGGACCGATGTCGTCCTCACCCCGCTCAAGGAGTTCGCCGCGTGAGCACGTTCCAGCTGACCCGCACCCTCGCCCCGGACGCGGCCGCCGCAGATCTGCGCGCCGACGTGCTGAAGGGGCTGACCCGCTCGCCGAAGGAGCTGCCGCCGAAGTGGTTCTACGACGCGCGGGGCAGCGAGCTGTTCGACGAGATCACCCGGCTCCCCGAGTACTACCCGACGCGGGCCGAGCGGGAGATCCTGGTGGCGCGGGCGCCGGAGATCGCGGCGGCGACCGGCGCCCGGACGCTGGTGGAGCTGGGGTCGGGGTCGTCGGAGAAGACCCGGTTCCTGATCGACGCGCTGCGGCCGGGTCTCGCCGCGTACGTGCCGGTGGACGTGAGCGAGTCGGCGCTGACGGGGGCGGCGGAGGCGCTGCTGGCCGACCGTCCGGAGCTGCGGGTGCACGCGCTGGTCGCCGACTTCACCCAGGGGATGGCGCTGCCGGAGACGCCCGGGCCGCGGCTGGTGGCGTTCCTGGGCGGGACGATCGGCAATCTGCTGCCGGACGAGCGGCGGACGTTCCTGCGTTCGGTCCGGTCGATGACGGAGCCCGGTGACGGCTTCCTGCTCGGCACGGACCTGGTGAAGGACGAGTCGACGCTGGTGGCCGCGTACGACGACGCGGCCGGGGTGACGGCGGAGTTCAACAAGAACGTGCTGGCCGTGATCGACCGGGAGCTGGGCGCGGACGCGGATCCGGCCGACTTCGACCATGTGGCCCGGTGGGACGGGGAGCGGGAGTGGATCGAGATGCGGCTGCGGGCCCGGCACGCGCTGACCGTGAAGATCCCGGACCTCGATCTGGTGGTGCCGTTCGAGGCCGGTGAGGAGCTGCGGACGGAGGTGTCGGCGAAGTTCCGTCAGGAGGGGGTGCGGGCGGAGCTGGCGGCGGCCGGGTTCGAGCTGTCGCGGTGGTGGACGGACGGCGAGGGCCGGTTCGCGTTGTCGCTGGCGACGGCGCGGTAGCCGGCCGGGGCGGGTTGCCGGGGGACGGCGGGGAGCGGCGCGGCGGCCGGGTGGGCGGGGTGCCGCGGGGTGGTGCGCGGGCGTGCGGGTGCCGGCCGCGCGGGCCACGAGGGGTCGACGGCTCGCTGGGCCGCGGCGGCGAGGAGCCTGCGGTCCGGATACTGGATCACGGATATCGGATCCAGTATCCGAATGTCGCCGGCCATTCCCGGCGTCCGCACCACCCGCCACAGCGAGGCGCCCAGCGGGTCCTCCCCCACGTACGCCGCCGCCCCCCGCGGCCGGTAGTCGATCCGTACCGGCTGGACATCGGATCCCGTGTCCACGGCGGCCTGGAAGAGGGCCGGCCGGAACCGACCGCCCGCCCGGCCGCACCAGGTGGAGCCCTCCGGGAAGGCGGTCACCCGGCCGCCCGCCGCGAGCACCCCGGCGACCTCGCGCACGGTGCCGGGCAGCTGGCGCAGCCCGTCGCGGTCGATGAAGAGGGTGCCGCCGAGGGCGGCGAGCGCCCCGAGCACGGGCCAGTCGCGCACCTCCCGCTTGGCGATCATCCGGCCGGGCAGGACGGCGGCGACGAGCGGGATGTCCAGCCAGGAGACGTGGTTGGCGACCACCAGGGCGGGCCGGCCGGGGGCCGGGGGGGTGCCCGGTGACGGACGCCCGCACGCCCACGGCGCGGACGACCGTCCGCGCCCAGAGCCGGACGAGGGCGAGCCTCCCGGGGGCGGGCAGCAGGCCCACCGCCGGGAGGAGGAGCACCCCGAGGAGGACGGTCGCGAGCCCGGCCGCCAGGCGGGCGCAGGCCAGCGGGGCGGGCACGGGCCGGAAGGCGGCGGGGGCGGTCCCGGGGGCCGGGGCGGGGTCCGGGTGGGCCGCGCAGTGGCGGCCGGGGGTGCACGGCGCCGTGGGCAGCCACGGCGACGGGTGCGGGACCGCGCCGTTCACGAGGCCGGGACGAGCGAGAGGAAGTGGCGCAGGTAGCGCGGGTTGGTCCGGCGGAGCGACAGCAGCACGTAGAGGTCGGCGACGCCGAAGTCCGGGTCGTGGGCGGGGGCGCCGCAGACCCAGGCGCCGAGCCGGACGTAGCCGCGGAGCAGGGCGGGCAGCTCGGTGCGGCCCTCGGGGCGGCGGACGCCGTCGGAGTTCCACAGCTTGTGCGGGGTCACCCAGTACTCCTCGGGGGCGAGGTGCTTCGCCTTGACGGTGTCCCAGGTGGCGGCGGCCAGCGTGCCGCCGTCGGCGAGCGGGATCGAGCAGCAGCCGGCCAGCCACTCGTGGCCGGTGCGGGTCATGTAGCGGGCGAGACCGGCCCAGATGAGGGCGATGACGGCGCCGTTGCGGTGGGCGGGGTGGACGCAGGAGCGGCCGACCTCGACGAGGTCGTGGCGGATGGGCGCGAGCCGGGTGAGGTCGAACTCGGTCTCGGAGTAGAGGCGGCCGGCGACGGCGGCCCGCTCGGGCGGCAGGATCCGGTAGGTGCCGACGACCTCGCCGGTGGACTCCTCGCGGACCAGGAGGTGGTCGCAGTAGGCGTCGAAGGCGTCGGTGTCGAGGCCCGGTTCGGGGCCGTCGAGGCGGGCGCCCATCTCCCCGGCGAAGACCAGGTGGCGCAGGCGCTGGGCGGCCCGGACGTCGTCCTGGTCACGGGCGAGCCCCACCAGGTAACGCGGGACGGGCTGCGCTCCGCCGGCCGGGCCGGGCTGCGCGGGGATCGCGGTGGCGGGCTCGATGCCGGCCGGCACGGGGACGGCCGGTGCGGCGGAGTCGGCGAGCGCGGTCGAGGGTGCGGGCATGGCGGTCTCCTCCGGCGTACGGAAGGTGAAGGGTCGGCGCCGGTCCGCGAGCGGTGCGGCCCGGCACCTCGTTTCTTCCGCCGTCGGCTGGATTCGACATGACCGGCCGGGGGATCGCGGGTGTGGGACGGCTGAATGCTCCGCGGCGCCCCCCGTCCCGGGCGACGCCGCGGCGGGCTACTCGGCCAGGGTGTCGGTGATGGCCGCCGAGGCGGTGCGGGCCGCCTTCCTGGCGTCCTCGCCCTCCAGGACGGCGGTCATGAAGGGCTTGATGGGGTTGTCGCCCTCGACGTCGGCCCACTGGGGCGAGTTGGGGGTGGCGCGGCCGTTGGCGGCGCCGGCGGCCATGGCCGCGGTGGCCTCCTGGCCGGAGACGACCGTGGCGAGGCTCTTCTTGTTGGGCACGTAGCCCATGGCCCGGGCGAGTTCCGTCTGCCACTTCTCGCCCGCCAGCGCCTTGACGACGTCGAGCGCGGCGCCGCGGTCGGGGGCGTTCTCCGGGATGATCAGGTCGGACCCGCCGGTGAAGACCGCGCAGGGGGTGCCGGCCTTCTTGCCGGGGATGGGGAAGTAGCCGAGCTTGCCCTCCAGGGCGGGGTTGGCCTTGAGGATGGCGGCGACGGCGCTGGGCACGGCGACGATCTGGGCGACGTCGCCGCGGGCGAAGACCTCGGCCTGGGGCGGGTTCTGCTCGTCCGCGTTCTTCGGCCCGGAGCCGAGGGACTGGAGTTCCTTGTAGAAGTCCATGCCGCGCAGGGCCGCGGGGCTGTCCAGGGCGCCGGTCCACACGCCGCCCTCGTCGACGGCGAGCTCCCCGCCCTCGTCCCAGATGAAGCCGGCGAGGGTGTACCAGTCCTGGCCGGCCAGGTAGATGCCCTGGGAGCCCTGCCGGTTCAGCTTCTCGGTGGCGTCGAGCCACTCCGCGCGCGTGGCGGGCGGCCCGTCGACGCCGGCCGCGGCGAAGAGGTCCTTGTTGTAGATCACGATGCGGTTGGCGGCGTACCAGGGGATGCCGTACTGGGAGCCGCCGACGCTGCCGGGCTCGGCGAGGCCGGGCAGCCAGTCCTCGCCGCCGAGGTCGCGGACGGACTCCAGGGTGAGGTCGTAGAGCCGGTCGGTGTCGGCGTACTGGGCGACCTGGGTGTTGCCGACCTCGATGAGGTCCGGGCCGCCGCCGCCCTTGATGGCCTCGGTGACCTTCTTGCCGATGCCGGTCCAGTCCTGGATGGTGACGTTGAGCTCGACGTCACCGTGCTCGTCCTCGTACGCCTCGGTGAAGCGGTTCAGGAAGTCGTCGCTGACGCTGTCCCGCATGAGCCATATGTCGACCGTACGGGTCTGGCCCCCGGTCCCGGGCAACAGCCCGCAGCCCGCGAGGGCGAGTGCGGTGGCGGCAGCCAGCGGACATGCGAGCAAGCGGTTCTTCACTGAGGTCACCTTCGGTTCAGCACGCGGCGGTGCGGCATGGGGCTGACCCGACGTGTGGGGGGACCGAACGGGGTGTTCGCGCGGGTATGTGGCCTGGATTCTGGTCTGGACCAACCGAGTGGTCAAGTCCTTGACCATCCCGTTCCCGGAGCGGGCGGGGCAATCGGAGCGGTTACCCACGGGTACGGGCGAAGGGGGCAGCACCGCTCGTGTCGTGTCGCGCGGTGCCCCGCCCTGGGGCACGGTGGAGGGAACCCACCGAGGGCACCGAGAGGAGTCCGGCTCCCATGTCGAACCACACCTACCGCGTCACCGAGATCGTCGGCACGTCCACCGAGGGCGTCGACCAGGCCATCCGCAACGGCATCGACCGCGCCTCGCAGACGCTCCGCGGCCTCGACTGGTTCGAGGTCACCCAGGTCCGCGGGCATCTGGTGGACGGACGGATCGAGCACTACCAGGTCGGGCTGAAGGTCGGCTTCCGGCTGGACGACGGCGCCTGACGCACCACGCCGGCGCCCGGTCCGCACCTCGGCGCCGGCGCGTCGCACGCCCGCCGGCGCGCGGGCCGGCGGTCAGGTCCTGCCCTCGCGCTCCTGGGCCTCCCTCAGCACCTCGGAGGGGGTGGCCCAGCGGGCGCGGACGACCCGGAAGCCGGCCGCCTCGGCGGCGTCGCAGACCAGCTCGTCGTCGTCGACCAGCATCCGGACCTCCCGGTCGGCGCCGAGCCGGCGCAGGATCTCCACCTTGGTGACCCGCGCGGGCCGGAAGTCGCGGTGCCGGCGCATGTGGACCGCCCCCTCGGGGAGCCCCTGGCCGACCAGCCAGGCCAGGGTGTCGCGCCGGCAGCGCTCCGGACGGCCGGTCAGGTACACCACCTCGCACTCCTCGGCCGCCGACCGGCACAGCGCGACGCCCTCCTCCAGCGGCGGGTCGTCGGGCGCCGCCGCGAAGAAGCCGTCCCAGTCCTTGGGCCTCCGTTCGAGGAAGTGCTGCCGGTGGGCGGTCGCGGCGAGCGTGTTGTCGAGGTCGAAGACGGCCAGCGGCCGGATGTCACCTGTCACACGGCCAGCCTAGGAGCCGCCACCGACACCCGCCGAGGAGGCGGAACCGGGGTCGGGGCCGGTGCCGAGGTACGCCTCCCGCACCGCGGGGTCCGCGTGGACCTCGGCCGGCGTCCCCTCGGCGAGCACCCGGCCGAGGTCGAGCACCACGACACGGGAGCAGAGCTCCATCACGAAGGCCACGTCGTGCTCGACGAGCAGCACCGCGCAGTTCTCCTCCTCGACCGTCCGGCGCAGGACGGAGGCGAGCAGGCGCCGCTCCTCGGCGGTCGTCCCGGACGCGGGCTCGTCGAGGAGCAGCAGCCGGGGCGGGTCGGCGAGCGCGCGGGCCAGCTCGACCATCCGGGCCTGGCCGACGGGCAGGCCGCCCGCGTACGAGCCGGCCAGCGCGTCGAGTCCGCACGTCCGCAGGACGTCGGCCGCCCGCTCCCGGTGGCTTCGCGCCGCGGACCGCACCCCGCCCCGCCAGTCCCGGGCCACGACCAGATTGTCCGTGACGGTCAACTGGCCGAAGAGCTGCTGGCGTTGGAAGGTGCGGCGGATGCCGTGCCGGGCCCGCCAGACCGGGGAGCGGCGGGTGATGTCCGTCCCGTCGTACGCGATCGTGCCGGCGTCCGGTCGCCGCATCCCGGACAGCACGTCGAAGAGGGTCGTCTTGCCCGCCCCGTTCGGCCCGATCAGGCCGCAGATCTCGCCGGGGCGCACGGCGACGGTCACGTCGTGCAGGGCGTGGACGCCGCCGAAGCGGACGTCGATCCCCTCGGCGTGGAGCAGGGGCCGGTTCATCGGCGGACTCCCGTCCCCAGGTACGCCTCGGCGAGCCGGTCCCGGTCGACCTCGGAGCGGGGCCCGGACCAGGCGATCTCGCCCTGTGCGAGGTACGCGACGGTGTCGGCGATGCCGAGCACCTCGGCCGCCTTCTCCTCGACGAGGAGCAACGCGCTGCCGCGGTCGCGGAGTTCGGCCAGGAGGCGGAAGACCTCGTCCACGACGCGCGGCGCGAGCCCGAGGGACGGTTCGTCGGCGACGAGGACGGCCGGCGGGCGCTGGAGGAGCGGGGCGAGGGCGAGGAGTTGCTGCTCGCCGCCCGACAGGGATCCGGCGAGCACGGTGCGGCGGGCGGCGAGCGCGGGGAAGCGCTCGTACACGGCGTCGCGGTCCTCGGCGTCGGCGAGTTGGAGTGCCAGGTTCTCCTCGATGGAGAGGCCGGCGAAGATCCCCCGCCCCTCGGGGGCCAGCCGCACCCCGCGGCGGGCCCGGGCGACCGCCGCGTCGCGGGTGGCGTCCTCGCCCCCGACCCGTACGAGACCGCCGGCGGGCCGGAGCAGTCCCGCCGCCACCCGGCAGAGGGTGGACTTCCCGGCCCCGTTGGGCCCGAGCAGCACCAGCACCTCGCCCGCGCGCACCGCGAGGTCCACGCCGCGCAGCACGGGCGCGCCGCCGTACCCGGCGTGGACGCCGAGCAGTTCGAGCGCGTCCGGCCCGGCCGGACGGGGGTGCGGGTCCCCTTCCGCCGCCGGCCGCGGGAGCGCGGTCGCCCCGGCGGTCTTCGGCGACCCTCCCGCGGTCGCCCCGGCGGTCTTCGGCGACCCTCCCCCGGTCGCCCCGGCGGTCTTCGGCGCACCTCCCCCGGTCGCCGCGGCGCGCCGGGCCGCCCGGCGCGACGGCAGGGCGGCGCAGTACCCGTCCGGGTCGTTGGCGAGCGCGAGGCCCGCCAGGCCGAAGAGGATCACCGGCAGATGCGCGGACTCCGTCACGTACTCCGTCATCAGGTGCGGGACCACCGCGAAGACCAGTCCGGCCACCACCGCGAACTGCGGCCTGCGCACCCCCGCCGCGACCACGACGGCCAGCCACACCAGGCCCGTCATGGCGGTGAAGTCCGTCGTTGTGACACGGGTGTTGTACGAGGCGTAGAGCACCCCTCCGAAGCCCGCGAGGCCCGCCGACACGGTGAACAGCAGCAGCTTGGTGCGGACCACCGACACGCCCGACGCGGCGGCGGCCTCCGGGGCGGAGCGGACCGCGAGCATGGCCCGGCCCCACCGGGAGCCGCGCAGCCAGGTCAGCAGCGCGACGAGCACCGCGCTGAGCAGGAGCAGCACGAGCCCCATGGCCCGGTCGTCCGAGAGGTCGACCGGGCCCGCCGCCGGGCGGGGCACCTCCCATCCGGTGTCGCCGTTGCGCAGCCATCCGAGCTGGAAGAGCACCTGGTCGGCGAGGAAGGCGAGCGCCAGGGTGGCGAGGGCCAGGGACCGGCCGCCGAGGCGCAGCGCGGGCAGCGCGACCACCGCGCCGAGGAGGGCCGCCGCGGCCGTGCCGACCGCCGCCGCGGCGGCGAAGGGCCAGCCGTGGCTCATCAGCAGCCCGGCGACCAGGGCCGCGCCGGTCACGAAGGTGGCCTGGGCCAGCGAGACCATCGCGCCGAGGCCGGTGACCACCGTGAACGACATGAACACGAGCCCGATCGCCAGCCCTTGGGTCAGGATCCCGCTCCAGAAGGGGGTGGTGACGGTGTAGAACGCCGTGCCGAGCAGCACCGCGGCCGCCGCCCACGCGCCCCAGCGGCGCACCCGGCCCCGGCCGGCGAGGTAGTCGGCCGGCGGCGGGTCGGCGGCCGCCGTGCCCGCCGCGCGCCGCCGCCGGGTCAGGACGACGAGACCGGCGAAGAGGATGAGGAACGGCACGGCCGTGCGGAAGCCGGTGACGCCGTCGGCGAAGGAGGCGTACCCGGCCACGAGGTTCTGGAGCACCCCGAGCCCGAGGCCGCCCGCGAAGGCGAGCGGCACGGACACGAAGCGGCCGAGGACCGCCGCGGTGGCGGAGACGAAGAGGAACAGCGTGTAGTCGTGCGCGGAGAGCCCGAGGAGCGGGGTCGCGAGGACTCCGGCGAGGCCCGCGAGGCCGGACGAGAGCATCCACGCGATCGAGGACAGCCGGTCGGCGCTGATGCCCCGCAGCTCGGTCAGCGTGCGGTCGTCGACGGCGGCCCGCAGCCGCAGGCCGAGCCGGGTGTGCCGCATCAGGAGCCACAGGGCGACCGCCGCGAGGGCGGTGGCGATCCAGGTGATCAGCTGGTCGGAGTCGATGCCGACGCCGTCGAGCGGCTGCCAGGAGACGGCGGGGCTGGGGCCGACGCCGGGCAGGCCGAACTGGTTCTCGGCGGGCAGGACGGGGGCGCCCGCGCGCTCCAGGAGTTCGACCGTCCACAGTCCGGCGGCGGGCAGCGCGACGAGGAGACCGATCGTGGCGACGATCTGCGCCGTCTCGCCGACCCGGGCCAGTTTCCGGAACATCAGCCGGTCCAGGGCCCAGCCGAGGCCGGGCGCCACCACGGACACCAGGAGCAGCGCGGTGGGGACGGCGGGCCAGCCGAAGCCGGAGTGGAGCTCGTAGAACGCCAGCGCGCACAGGTAGGCGGTGGCGCCGTGCGCGAAGTTGAAGAGCCCGGAGGCGGAGTAGGAGAGGACGAGACCGGTCGCGAGCAGCGCGTACAGCGCGCCCGAGACCAGTCCGCTCAGCACGAAGCCCAGCAGGTCACCCACGTGCCGCGCCCCTCAGCCGAAGGGGATCGGCGGGTAGCACGTGAAGGGCACCGCCACTTCGTACTGCCCGTCCTTCAGCCGGACGAGCGCCCCGCAGCCGAAGCTCTCCTTCTTCCCCTTGGGCAGGGCGCGGTCGCCGACGAGCGTGCCGGTGTCGGAGAAGCCGTCGGCGGCCTTCTGGAAGGACTCCGCGGTGAGGTCCTCGCCGGCCTTCGCGGCGACGGAGAGGAAGAGGTCGGCGCTCATGTACCCCGTCATCATGTGCATGTTGAGCGGGACCTCCTTCCCGCCCGCGGCCTTCCTGATGTCCTCCTTGAACTGCCGCATCGCCGGTGTGTCCGCCTCGAAGGGCTGGAACTGGAGCAGCACGTACACCCCGTCGAGGGCCTGTCTGGTCGCGTCCTTCGCGAGCAGCCCCGGGTCGTAGTCCGTCGGGTCGGAGAGGACGCCCCGGTAGCCGGACCGCTTGAGCGCGGTGAACAGGCCGATGTTGTACGGGGTCTGCATCACGGAGATCACGGCGTCGGGCGCGCGGCCGCCGGGGCCCGAGCGGAGGATCTCCTTGGTGTACGCCGACCAGTCGCTGGGCATCGAGGTCGCGGGCACCACGGCCTTGGCGTACGGGACCTGGAAGCCGGCCGCCTTGAAGCCCTGGGTGAAGGTGCGGATGCCGAACTTGCCGGCGTCGTTGTCGCCGGCGATCAGCGCGACCGACTTGCCGCGCGCGCCGCCGAGGACGGCGGCGAGGCTCTCGGGCCAGGTCTGGTTCAGGGTGCCGCCGGGGGTCGGGACGAGGCAGCCGTTGAAGCCGTAGAGGTGGGCGGGGCCGCAGAAGGAGGGGAGGGTGCCCCAGCCCACCGTGGGGACCTTCTGGGCGTCGAGGAAGTCGGCGCCGGCGAAGGTGACCGAGCTCATGGGGGCGACGGCGAAGACCTCGTCCCGCTGGACGAGCTTGCGGGCCGCGGCCAGGTTCCTGGCCGGGTCCTGGCCGTCGTCCTCGGCTCCCAGGTACTCGATCTTCCGCCCGTTGATCCCGCCTTCGGCGTTGGCCCGGTCGTAGCGGGCGCGGGCGCCGAGGTCGGTGTCCTTCTTGGAGTAGCCGCTGGCGGTCGTCATGGAGACGATGCCGCCGACCTTGATCGTGTCGGCGGTGACTCCGCGTGCGGCCGAGGGTGCGCTTCCGCCGGTGGAGGCGGAGTTGCAGGCGGTGACGAGGAGCAGGGTGAGCGTGGCGGCTGCGGCGCGCAACGGTCGAGGCACGGGCGATCCCTCCGTCGGGTGACCGCATTCTGTGACCGGTCTGATGAACCGTCAATATCTGACGCATCGTCAATTGACGATGCGTCGGGTCGGTCGTGGCGCGTCCCGCGGCGTGCCCCAGAAGGGCAGAGAATCGGATATTGGATAAAATCTACGAATGCAGGATCCGATCTCCGCCCATGACCCGTACGTGCGGGTCCGCGGCGCCCGCGAGCACAACCTCAAGGCCGTGGACGTCGACATCCCCCGCGACACCCTCACCGTCTTCACGGGCGTCTCCGGCTCCGGGAAGTCCTCACTCGCCTTCGGGACGGTCTACGCGGAGGCCCAGCGCCGCTACTTCGAGTCCGTCGCGCCCTACGCCCGGCGGCTCATCCACCAGGTCGGCGCGCCGAAGGTCGGGGAGATCACCGGACTGCCCCCGGCGGTCTCCCTCGAACAGCGCCGCGCCTCCCCCGGCGCCCGCTCCTCCGTCGGCACGGTCACCACCCTGTCGAACTCGCTGCGCATGCTCTACTCCCGCGCCGGGGACTACCCCGCCGGAGCGCCCCGCCTCGACTCCGACGCCTTCTCCCCCAACACGCCGGCCGGCGCCTGCCCGTCCTGCCACGGCCTCGGCCGGATCCACGAGACCAGCGAGGAGCTGCTGGTCCCCGACCCCGGCCTGTCGATCCGCGAGGGCGCCGTCGCCTCCTGGCCGGGCGCCTGGCAGGGCAAGAACCTCCGGGACGTCCTCGAAGCCCTCGGCCACGACGTGGACCGGCCGTGGCGCGAGCTGGACCCCGAGGCCCGGAAGTGGATCCTCTTCACCGAGGAGCAGCCGGTCGTCACCGTGCACCCGGTCCGGGAGGCCGGCCGGATCCAGCGCCCCTACCAGGGCACGTACACCGGCGCCCGCCGGCTCGTCCTGCGCACCTACTCCGAGTCGAAGAGCCCCGCGCTGAGGGCCAGGGCGGAACGCTTCCTCACCAGCGCGCCCTGCCCGGTCTGCGGCGGGAGCCGGCTGCGCCCGGAGGCGCTGGCCGTCACCTTCGCCGGACGGACCATCGCCGAGCTGGCCGCGCTGCCGCTGACCGCGCTCGCCGAGGCGCTGGCCCCGGCCGCCGCGCCCGGCGCCCCGGAGACCGCCCGTGTGCTCGCCGAGGACCTGCTCGCCCGGATCGCCACCGTCACCGAGCTCGGCCTGGGCTACCTCTCGCTGGACCGCACCGCCCCCACCCTCTCCAGCGGCGAGCTCCAGCGGCTGCGGCTCGCCACCCAGCTCCGCGCCGGCCTCTTCGGCGTCGTGTACGTGCTCGACGAGCCGTCCGCCGGTCTGCACCCGGCCGACACCGAGGCCCTGCTGGTGGTGCTCGACCGGCTGAAGGCGGCCGGCAACTCGGTCTTCGTCGTCGAGCACCACCTCGACGTCGTCCGGCACGCCGACTGGCTCGTGGACGTCGGCCCGCGGGCCGGCGAGCACGGCGGCCGGGTCCTGCACAGCGGCCCGCCAGAACTCCTCGCGCACGTCGAGGAGTCGGCCACCCGCCGCTTCCTCTTCGACCCGGCTCCCGTGCCCGGGCGGCCCGCCCTGGAACCCGGCTCGTGGCTGCGCACCGGACCCGTCACCCGGCACAACCTGAAGGGTGTGGACGCGGCTTTCCCCCGGGGCGCCCTGACCGCCGTCACCGGCGTCTCCGGGTCCGGGAAGTCCACCCTGGTCGGCGCGTTCACCGAGGAATCGGACGGCGTGGGACGGCTGGTGACGGTCGATCAGCGGCCGATCGGGCGGACGCCGCGCTCCAACCTGGCCACGTACACCGGCCTCTTCGACGTGGTGCGGAAGCTCTTCGCGGAGACCGAGGAGGCCCGGGCCCGCGGATACAAGGTCGGGCGCTTCTCCTTCAACGTGCCCGGCGGACGCTGTGAGACCTGCCAGGGCGAGGGGTTCGTCTCGGTGGAGCTGCTGTTCCTGCCGAGCACGTACGCGCCCTGCCCGGACTGCCACGGGGCCCGCTACAACCCGGAGACCCTCCAGGTGCGGCTCCGCGGCCTGACGATCTCCGAAGTCCTGGACCTGACCGTGGAGTCGGCGGCGGAGTTCTTCGCCGAGGTCCCGGCGGCGGCCCGCAGCCTGCGGACCCTCCTCGACGTCGGCCTCGGCTATCTGCGGCTCGGCCAGCCCGCCACCGAGCTGTCCGGCGGCGAGGCCCAGCGGATCAAGCTCGCCTCCGAGCTCCAGCGCCCGCGCCGCGCGCACACCCTGTACGTCCTCGACGAGCCGACCACCGGGCTGCACCCGGCCGATGTCGAGGTGCTGGTCCGCCAGTTGCGCGGCCTGGTGGACGGCGGTCACACGGTCGTCGTCGTGGAGCACGACATGGACGTGGCGGCCGGCGCGGACTGGGTGATCGACCTCGGTCCCGGCGGCGGCGAGGACGGCGGCCGGATCGTCGCCGAGGGGCCCCCGGCCCGGGTGGCGCGGACGGCCGGGAGCCGCACCGCGCCGTATCTGGCCCGGGCCCTGGGGCTGGACGGTTAGTCGGACGGCCTAGCTCCGGCCCGTGGTGGAGCCGAAGCCGAGCCAGGTGTGCCGGTTGTTCCACCAGCACCAGCCGACCTTGGGCGCGCCCTTGCGCTCCTTGCCGTCGCGACCGGTGCCGTTGCTGATCCAGATTGCCGGGGTGCGGGCGTCGAAGGCGCCGTTGGGCTTGCGCAGGCGCGAACCGATCGTCATGAAGCACTTGTTGCGCTCCAGGACCTCGGGCCGCTGGAGCAGCCAGTGGATGCCCTCGGTGAGGACGAGCGGGGTCCGGCCGGCCGCGTGGAGCGCCGGAAGGGCCTCCTCGGGGCTCCAGTTGCCCAGGTGGTCGCCCCGGTCCAGGCCGTGGACCAGGTAGAAGGGGCCGTCGGGGAGTTCCACGCCCTGCGGGGCGAAGGAGTCCGCGTCCGCCATGTCGACCACGACGAAGCCGGGCTTGTCCGCGAGCCTGAGCAGCGGGGCGAGGGCCGAGGCGGGCGCGGCGTCCGGGTGGACGGCCAGCAGGGACCCGGCCGGGGCGTCGGCGGCGGCCTTCTCGGCGTAGGCCCGCAGCTCGCCGGCGTCGACGCCGGTGAGCGCCGGCACGCCGAGCGCGACGAGCCGCTCGGCCTGGTCGGCGAGCGGGGGCAGCGGGAACGGGCTGGAGAAGGTGTCGGCGGTCGGGGCGGTGCTCTGCGCGTCGGGCAAGGTTCTCCTTGATCAGAATGGCGTCGGCCCGGGGAGAACGGCCCGGGCCGGCGCTTTGTTCCCGGTGGCGGGAAGTCTTCTCACCTCACCTTGCGCCGGGCGCGCAGCCACTCCTTGTTCATCGCGGCGATCGACGGCAGCGGGATGCCCTTCGGGCAGGCCGTGGCGCACTCGCCGGTGAGCGTGCAGCCGCCGAAGCCCTCGGCGTCCATCTGGGCGACCATGTCGAGGACCCGGGTCTCGCGCTCCGGCGCGCCCTGCGGCAGCACGTTCAGGTGGTTGACCTTGGCGGAGGTGAAGAGCATCGCCGAGCCGTTCGGGCAGGCGGCCACGCAGGCGCCGCAGCCGATGCACTCGGCGTGTTCGAAGGCCGAGTCCGCCGCCGCCTTGGGCACCGGGGTCGCGTGGGCCTCCGGCGCGGAGCCGGTGGCGACGCTGACGTAGCCGCCGGCCTGGATGATCCGGTCGAAGGCCGTGCGGTCGACGACGAGGTCCTTGACCACCGGGAAGGCGGAGGCGCGCCAGGGCTCGACGTCGATGGTGTCGCCGTCGCGGAAGGACCGCATGTGGAGCTGGCAGGTCGTGGTCCGCTCCGGTCCGTGGGCGTCGCCGTCGATGACGAGGCTGCACGCGCCGCAGATGCCCTCGCGGCAGTCGTGGTCGAAGGCGACGGGGTCCTCGCCGCGCAGGATGAGGTCCTCGTTGAGGGTGTCGAGCATCTCCAGGAAGGACATGTCGGGGGAGATCCCGTCCACCTCGTAGGTGGCCATGGCGCCCTCGGCGCCGGCGTTCTTCTGGCGCCAGACGCGCAGGTTGAGCTTCATGCGTAGCTCCGCTGGGTGGGGTGGACGTACTCGAAGTCGAGGGTTTCCCTGTGGAGGACGGGGGCGCCGCCGGTGCCGCCGAACTCCCAGGCGGCCGCGTACGAGAACTCCTCGTCGCGGCGGGCGGCCTCGCCGTCCGGGGTCTGGGACTCCTCGCGGAAGTGGCCGCCGCAGGACTCCTCGCGATGCAGGGCGTCGAGGCACATCAGCTCGGCGAGTTCGAGGTAGTCGACGATCCGGTTGGCCTTCTCCAGCGACTGGTTGAACTCCTCGCCTCTACCGGGGACCTTGATCCGGCGCCAGAACTCCTCGCGGATCTCGGGGATGCGGCGGAGCGCGGTGCGCAACCCCTCGGCGGTGCGCGCCATGCCGCAGAACTCCCACATCACCTCGCCGAGTTCGCGGTGGAAGGAGTCGGGGGTGCGGTCGCCGTCGACGGCGAGGAGGAGGTTCAGCCGGTCCTCGGTCTCGGCCAGCGCCTCGCGGACGGCGGGGTGCGCGTCGGTGACGGGCTCGGCCTCCGGGTGGCGGGCGAGGTAGTCGTTGATGGTGGCCGGGAGGACGAAGTAGCCGTCGGCGAGGCCCTGCATGAGGGCGGAGGCGCCGAGCCGGTTGGCGCCGTGGTCGGAGAAGTTGGCCTCGCCGATGGCGAAGAGGCCGGGCACGGTGGTCTGGAGGTCGTAGTCGACCCAGAGTCCGCCCATCGTGTAGTGGACGGCGGGGTAGATCCGCATGGGGACCTCGTACGGGTTCTCCGCGGTGATCCGCGCGTACATGTCGAAGAGGTTGCCGTACTTGGCCTCGACGGCCTCGCGGCCCATCCGGGCGATGGCGTCGGCGAAGTCCAGGTACACGCCCTGGCCGCCGGGGCCCACTCCCCTGCCCTCGTCGCAGACGTTCTTGGCGGCGCGGGAGGCGATGTCGCGGGGCACCAGGTTGCCGAAGGAGGGGTAGATCCGCTCCAGGTAGTAGTCGCGCTCGTTTTCGGGGATCTCGGCGGCGGGGCGGGTGTCGCCCTGGGCCTTCGGGACCCAGATGCGGCCGTCGTTGCGCAGCGACTCGCTCATCAGGGTGAGCTTGGACTGGTGGTCGCCGGTGCGCGGGATGCAGGTGGGGTGGATCTGGGTGAAGCAGGGGTTGGCGAAGTACGCGCCGCGCCGGTGGGCCCGCCAGACGGCGGTGGCGTTGGAGTTCATCGCGTTGGTGGAGAGGTAGAAGACGTTGCCGTAGCCGCCGCTGGCGAGGACGACGGCGTCCGCGAAGTGGGTGGAGATCCGGCCGGTGATCAGGTCGCGGGCGACGATGCCCCGGGCCCGCCCGTCGACCACGACCAGGTCGAGCATCTCGGTGCGGGCGTGCATCTCGACGTTACCGGCGGCGATCTGCCGGGAGAGCGCCTGGTAGGCGCCGAGGAGGAGCTGCTGGCCGGTCTGGCCGCGGGCGTAGAAGGTGCGGGAGACCTGGACGCCGCCGAAGGAGCGGGTGTCGAGGAGGCCGCCGTACTCGCGGGCGAAGGGGACGCCCTGGGCGACGCACTGGTCGATGATCTCGACGGAGATCTGGGCGAGGCGGTGGACGTTGGACTCGCGGGCGCGGAAGTCGCCGCCCTTGACGGTGTCGTAGAAGAGGCGGTGGATGGAGTCGCCGTCGTTGCGGTAGTTCTTGGCGGCGTTGATGCCGCCCTGGGCGGCGATGGAGTGGGCGCGGCGCGGCGAGTCCTGGAAGCAGAACTGGACGACGTGGTAGCCCTGTTCGGCGAGGGTGGCGCCGGCGGAGCCGCCGGCGAGGCCGGTGCCGACGACGATGATCCGGTGCTTGCGCCGGTTGGCGGGGTTGACCAGCTTCGCCTCGAAGCGGCGGGTGTCCCACCGTTCGGCGATGGGTCCGGCCGGGGCCTTGGTGTCGGCGATCGGATCGCCGGTGCGGAAGTCGAGGTAGCTCATGGTCAGTTCACCACTCCGGTCATGACGCCGACGGGGACGGCGATGAAGCCCGCGGTCAGGACGAGCGCGAGGGCGTTCGCCGTGAGACGCAGGGCGCGTTCGCGCCGGGCGTTGCCGATGCCGAGGGTCTGGGCGGCGCTCCAGAAGCCGTGCCTGACGTGCAGGCCGACGGCGAGCATGGCGACGATGTAGACGGCGTTGCCGTACCAGGTCGAGAAGGTGTCGATGACGTTCTGGTACGGCCTGCCCTCCTCGAAGCCGCCGGGGTGGACGGTGCCGGTGGTGAGGTCGAGGACGTGCCAGACGACGAAGAGGCCGAGGATGATCCCGCCCCAGCGCATGGTGCGGGTGGCGTAGGACGAGCCCTTGCGCCGGTGGGCGTACCGGGTGGGGCGCGCCCTGATGTCGCGGCGGCTGAGCTGGTACGCGGAGACGGCGTGGGCGAGCACGGCGGCGAGGAGCACGATCCGGGCGATCCACAGCCCCCACCCGTGGTGCAGGACGGGGGCGCCCATCACGCGCAGCCAGTGCCCGTAGCCGTTGAACTCCTCCGGGCCGAAGAAGACCTTGAGATTGCCGGCCACGTGCGCGACCAGGTAGGCGAGCATGATCAGGCCGCTCGCGGCCATCACGGTCTTCTTGCCGAGGGTCGACGACCAGAAACCGCGGGAGGGGGTGCGGGACGGCGGGCGGGCGGGGGCCGCGTCCCGGGCGGACGCCGGGCCTCCCGCGCCTGCCGGGTCCTTGCTGGGTGCCAGAGCCATGCCGTCGACGCTAGGGCCGAAGGGCCCGAGAGGTCCAAGACATGGTCCGGCTGATCTCCATAGGCTGAAGCTATGCAGGTGCTCTAGGCTGGGCGCATGCAGTTCCAGCAGCTCCTCTACTTCGTGGCCGTGGCCGAGACGCTCCACTTCACCCGGGCCGCCGAGCGCGTCCACGTCTCGCAGCCCTCGCTCTCCCAGCAGATCAAGGCGCTGGAGCAGGAGCTGGGCGCGGAGCTGTTCAGCCGCGCCCGGGGCAACATCGCGCTCACCGACGCCGGCGAGTCCCTCCTGCCGCTCGCCCGCCGGATCCTCGCCGACACCGAGACGGCCCGCCGCGAGGTGCAGGAGCTGGCCCAGCTCAAGCGCGGCCGGGTGCGGCTGGGCGCGACCCCCAGCCTCTGCACCGGCCTGCTCCCCGACGTCCTGCGCACCTTCCACGACCTGCACCCGGGGATCGAGCTGCTCATCGAGGAGGGCGGCTCGCACGACCTGGTGCGGGAGCTGGCCCGCGGCGCGCTGGACCTGGCGCTCGTCGTCCTCCCGCTGCCGTCCCCGTCGCCGGCGCTGACCACCGTGGAGCTGCTGCGCGAGGACCTGGTGGTGGTCTCGGCCGCGTCCGCGCCGCCGCCCCGCCGCCCGGTGCGGATCACCGACCTGCGCGACCAGCCGCTCGTGATGTTCCGGCACGGCTACGACCTGCGGGAACTGACCGTGGGAGCCTGCCGGGCGGCCGGCTTCGAGCCGACGTTCACGGTCGAGGGCGGCGAGCTGGACGCGGTGCTCGGTTTCGTACGGGCCGGGCTCGGGCTCGCCGTCGTCCCGGCCATGGTCGCCGCCCGCGCCGGCCGCGACCTGCGCGTCACCGCGCTCGCCCGCCCGGGCCTGCGCCGCACGATCGCCCTGGCCCACCGCAGCGACGTGGCCCCGCCCCGCGCCGCCCGCGAACTCCAGAAGCTCCTGATGGCCTCCCGGCGCGGCAGGCCGGCCCCGCAGGCCCCGTAAGGGCCGCTGACGGCCCGCCCGCGACGCCCGCACGCCCGTGACGCCTACCCCCCACGTGACGCCCGCCCGCCCGTGACGCCCGCCCGTCGGCGCGGCGCACCATGCCTGCGAAATCCGCGTGCGGACCGGCCGGGCGGGCTGCCAGCATCGCGGGATGGACCACGCTCTCGAACGCCTGCTCGTCCGGCACACCCTGCGGCTGTCCGTCCCGGCCGGACCCGCCGGAGACGGCTCCGCCGCCGCCCTGCGGTTCGACGCCGCGCTGCGTACGGCCGGCTTCGCCCTGTCGAACGCCCTGCTCAGGGAGATGTCCGGGCGGCCCGCCGACACCGTGGTCGAACTGGCCCGGTGGGCGCTGGACGCGGTCCGCGAGCGGGTCGGCGACCACGTCCGGCACAACGCCTACTTCATCGACTTCCCCGACAACGTCCCCGACACCCAGGACTTCTGGCTGTCGTGCGTCCTGAAGGCGCTCGACGACCCCGAGGCCCGGGAGTCCGTCGAGGCGCAGCTGAGCGCCGGGGTCCTGAACCTGCTGACGCTGCCCGACTACGGCCGGTACCAGCACACGTACGAGGAACTGCTTGCGGCGCACGCGGAGTTGACCCCGGCGAGCGGCGACCGGCTGACGGTGCTGCACCTCGGCGGCGACTTCGGCGAGGAGATCGGCGCGCTGTACCGGTCCCTGGCGGGGGCGGCGACGCCGCTGGGCGAGGAGCACCTGGCGGACCTCGCGGTGCTCGCCGCGCACTGCGCGGACGGGCCGCAGCCGGCGGAGATCCCGGTCCGGGAGAACCGGGCCGTGGTCAACGCGGCCCGGCTGCGGGCCGGCGCGGCGCCGCTGCTCGACACGGTCACGGACGTGCTGCGGCTGGCGTGCGCGCTGTCGGACGGGGACGTGACGCTGCGGGAGGCGACCCGGTTCCGCGCGCTGTCCCGGCCGGTGCGGCGGACCCTGCTGGCCGGCCTCGACGGTGTGGTGGCGGCGGCTCCCGAGAAGCTGGCCGACGTCGGGCGGCACCGGGAGGCGTGGAAGCGGCTCGGGGAGCGGCTGCATCCGCACGAGCACCCGGCCTGGCCGCACGCGGCCGAGGTGTTCGCGGTGGCCCGCGGCGAGCTGCGGGCGCCGTCGCTGGACTCCCGGCTGGAGGCGCTGCTCGCGGAGGGCGACGTGCCGGGGGCGGCGGAGCTGCTGGCGGCGGCCGCGCCCGGGCGGCTCTTCCGGGCCCTGGACCGGCTGCTGCGCACCGCCGCGGACGACGCCGGGCGCGAGGCGGTGCTGGCGGCGGCGGAGCGCGTGGCGCCGCGGGTGGCGGGCCGGGTGGTGCTGTCGGTGCGGGAGCACCTGCAGAACCGGCACGACGCGTCGGGCGCGCCCCGGCGCCTGTTCGTGAACCGGAACGGCACCGCGTGGGTGACGGCGGACACCCGCCGCGACCTGCCGAGGGACCTGCAGCGGCGGCTGCTGGCGCTGCTCGACGGGGAGACCCGGCGGCGGCTTCCCGCGACCGGTCGGCTGCTGGTCGACCCCGCGGTCCTGGACGTGGCTCTGCCGCTCAGCGGCCGGGCCTCGTCGGGAGGGTTCGGGGTGCTGCCGCGCGGCTCCGTCTCGCCGGTCGACGGCGAGCTGCTGCGGTTCTTCATGTACTGGAAGGAGGCCCGGCGCCGGACCGACCTGGACCTGTCCGCGCTGCTGCTCGACGAGCGGTACGCGACGCTCTCCTGGCTGTCGTACACGGAGCTGACCACGGTGGAGGGACGGCACTCCGGGGACGTCACCGAAGCCCCGGACGGCGCCTCGGAGTTCATCGAGCTGCGGCTCGGCGCGGTGCGCGGCGCGTTCGTGGTCCCGCACGTGCACGTGTACGCGGGCGAGGACTTCGAGGAGACGGCCGAGTCCTTCTTCGGGTACATGCTCCGCGAGGGCGAACAGGGCGGCCGCCCCTTCGAGCCGCGCACGGTCCGGATGAAGTCCGAACTGCGCGGACCGGGCCGGGTGGCGCTGCCGGTGGCCTTCCGGCGGGACGAGGACGGGCGGTGGCACGCGCACTGGCTCCACCTGTGCCTGCGGGGCACGCCGTCGGACAACCGGGTCGAGGACCACCGGGTCTCGCTGGCGGTCCTGCTGCGCGGGGCGGTCGAGCACGAGCCGGTGACGGTCCGTCATCTGGTCGCGCTGATGAGGGAGTCGGGCGCCGAGGTGACGGAGTGGTCCGGCGGGGCGGTGCCGTCGGAGCCGGTGACGTACCTCGGCCTGGCCCGGCCCGAGGGGCTGGCTCAGGGCTCCCGGGTCGTCACGCCGGAAAATCTGCGCGACCTGGTCCCCGCCTGAGTGTTACGGTCGGTGCGGGGCGAGGCCATGAAGGGGCTTCCTTCTCATACTCCTGATGACATAGTCCCTTCGCTTTCCTCGCCCCCTCGCGCTTCACCGGTGTGGGGGGGCGGGGACGGAGGTGAGCGGGCCCACCCACGGGCGGGCGCCCAACCCCAGACGGAGGGGCACGGAGGGTGTGGTGGGGCGGGGGGACGGGCG